>QMZG01000041.1 GCA_003663045.1 Candidatus Altarchaeales archaeon | reverse complement strand
CCCCATACTGATGATCAACCTGTCTGCAGGTTGATATGGATGGAATTCAATAAGGGGTATTGAAAATACCCCATACTTTCGCCAGCCTTTCTTAAAGGCTGTGATCAACCTGTCTGCAGGTTGTTTGCAAATCTGACAGACTCGAATTCTTTGAATTCGAGCTGATCAACTTTCTGAAGTTTAACTACATAAAATCCGAAAGACCGACCTGCTTGGAAAGATCATTTGTAAACAAAGAGTCAATCTCTTTTTTAAGGAGTAGAAGTCTCTGCTTTAGATAGTCCGATACATTGTATTTCTCACTCAGGTCCATGGAGATATCCATATACTTTCTGATCGATCCTTCCGAGACCGTTAGGAGTAATTTCCCCCCGCATTTGGTGCATTTTCCTATCAATGGAACCCTTCTATAGGAGGCGTTACATTTTACACATCTGAATCTCTGTCTGGAAAAAGCCCTTAGATTTCCGTAGGTATCCCTTAAGAAGTGGGAATCTATTACTAATTCGGCTACCTCTCTCTCATCTATGGCCCTGATCTTTTCTGCCACCTTGAGTTGTGCATCCACCTTTTCCTTCATTGTAGAGAGTTTCACATACCTCGTCTCGGTTACTGGACCGGTGATGTTATATGTATCATGGGTGAATTTCAATCCAGAATATGGATCTTTATCGAGGACATCGTTAACTATCCTCACATTAACATCCGATGGGCTCTTTTGCTTCCATGTCGCTTCATAGAACTCCAAGGGGTAATGGCTGACGATTTCCATCTTGTGTGCTTCATCATCTATCTCTTTGGGATCGAGTATTGTACTTACGACTAATGGGGCATCCATCTGTCCACCCCTTTTCTCTGGGAGATATTTTCTGGAAAAATTCAACAATGTATCTAAGAGGAGCATCAGGGAATCTTCGTCGCCATCACAGTTTCTTCTCTTCGCAGCATGCCAGTATGGATGGGCAAAGCAGACATTAGCATTAGTGAATCCTATTATCCTACCTATAATTCCAGCGGATGTATGTGGAGCTAAACCTATTACCAATTGACCCAAGAGATCCTCTTTTTTCTGTGCGTTATAATATGGAGAAATCCCATAAAATTTCTGCAATAATTCGTCTACAAACCTAGATGTTCTAAGTAGATAATCGGCACCATTTACTGGAATTATTATATCCTGTACCCTTAATTCTAGGATCTGATTCTCATCCCTGAGTTCCTCTCCAAGATAATCCTTTTCGTAACCCAACTCTCGTAGTTTTTCAATCCCAACACCAATCTCTCTGGGTCTAAAGTGGGTCAGGGGAACGTTGGTGACATCAAATCTCACAGTACCATCCTTGAATACATATATCCCATTCCTTGCCCTTAGGATACCCTTTTCCAATGGCTCTGGAATCTTGTACTGAGATATCATCCCACGGACACCCTTTACATTCGCAACACCTACGCTGGCAATGGCCCTCTCCCAGAGATCCCTGAGATTGATGTCCCTCTTCTCAAAGAATCGGGTATGTGATTTGCAATTGGGGCATATCTCCAGTGTTGTTACTAGATTGCAGGAGGGGCATATCCTTTTCATTAGTGTTGAATTTCCACAGTTTGGGCATCTAGATGATATAGTAACGAGATTGCACCTCGGACATTCGTATCTCACAATTTCCACTGAAATGGAATCCCTCTCTGCGGCGGTATTTATACTCCTCTCTTTCCCCCCATAGAGACCTACGGGGAATAAAGAATGAACCGCAGGTTCCATCTTCCTCTCTTTGGCCTTTTCTGGTCTACCCATCCTCACACCGATGTAAGTACCTCTCTTGGGTCTAATCTTTATCCTTGAGGTTAATTTAAGGAGTTCGAGACCATTTGAATTTCCATCCAGATTCTTGGTCTTTTGTAGAAATTCGTCTTCTGTGAAGACCGCACCATCATATATCCCAAGGGGATAGATAAGTGGCAGATATTCCTCAATTACTATGGAATTACATTCAACCTCGTGTGGAACACCAAGTAGCTCCAAGATTCTCTTCGCTTCGGGATTATTATTCGTCAAAATCAATCCTTTATCTTCGATCTTCCCCTTAACGAGCCAGTTAGCCAATTTTCTCAACTCATTAACAGAGAGGTCCTCCCAGTGATAGACATATCTTGGATGCAATGGGACAGAATATTGCTTAGATATTTGAACTGCATCCTCTGGACTGAGATCACGTGGAATTTTGGTATAATTTGAAACCTTTGAAACCTCCTGCTCCCACCATTCTTCACAATAGCCAGCAGGTAATAATCCCGTATTGGTCTGCAGGAAGTCACCATAGCTTATCAGTATATCTCCAAGGAATAGAATTTCTTCTACATCCCCAACTATACTGCGGGCTTTTTCAGAACTTTCAACCCTGATTACAGAGCCATTCTTTAGCTTAACTATCGGTCCCTCAATACTATCGCATTCTGTAGCTACACATCCCTTTCCAGGCCTTTCAACCTTAAGCTGAGTTCCGGTAGCGATAAAATCATCCAATAAGATCATGGCTGCTGGATGTACAGACTTGGCAGCGATCCCGGAAATCCTGGACCTTCCATAACGAAGCCTGAATGCTCCCTTAGCCGAAGGGGCTGCAAATATTGGCCTTCCGCCCACAATCTCAGACATGAAGCCCTTAAGTGGTTTGATCTTTTGATCCTCCTTTTCTCCCACTCCCACAGCTTTTCCTTTCCCTTTTCCTATCTCGGATAACCAATTCCAGTCTATGCCCAGAGATTGTGCATGTTTCATCACCTTCATAGCCTTTTGTGCAATCCCCTCCGCGATTACTAAGCACATGCCCCCCCTGATCCTGTTGGTTTCAACCCTCTTCAGATCCCTATGGATAGATACCTCTTTCTCCTCTGTTGGATCACCATCAATACAGACTGGAACATTCATGACAATGGTTCTAATATCATCCTCTAAGGGCAGGTATTGAAGCCTCGTCACCCTGTCATTGTAGATCCTGATCTCTTCTACATAGCGTTCCAATTCATCCTTCGTTGGCCTGTATTCCTGTAAACCGAGTTCCTTTCTAATAAAATCTGCAATAACTACCGCTAAACCTTGGGCCGTTCCGCCAGCACTTCTTATTGGACCAGAGAAATAAACACTAAGGTATTCAGAACCGTCTGGATTATTCTTTATGCCAATTCTTGATATTCCCTCAATGGGTGCAGCAACCACACCCTCCGTTATTATGGCCAAAGAGGTTCTCAATGCCTGATCTATGCACTTTTCCTTTTTTTCTCTTGAAAGTGAAGATGCATCTCTAAGAATTTCCCTTACAATTTGTGCAATATTCTCCCTTCCCAGTTCTTTAATTCTGGATGCAATTCCCTCTGGACCAACGAGACCCTCTACCCTCGCTGCCAAATCTCCTGCAGGTAATGCTTCCACATTCACATCCGGATCCTTGCCGAGAGATCTGGCTTTATTCGCAATATCATACGCTGATGCAATCTTTTCTTTCAATTCATTGAAGTATTCCTGCTTATCCATTTTTCTCATATCTAATCCATCTCAAATTTCAAATACTCAAAAGTGTAGAACGGAGACTTCATGATTTTGTAGATTGATTATCGGAGCCCTCGCCGGAGTGGGGATATGGCCCTGTTCCTCCTGATATTTTGTCCTTCCCTGCCATGTCCCGGAGTTAATGATCGTAACACCTCTATAATTTGCATAACCATTGGTATGAATAT
This sequence comes from Candidatus Altarchaeales archaeon, assembly GCA_003663045.1. Classification (GTDB taxonomy): domain Archaea; phylum Altiarchaeota; class Altiarchaeia; order IMC4; family QMZM01; genus QMZG01. The sequence continues at coordinate 5,701 of QMZG01000041.1, read as the reverse complement.
GACCAGAATGGAATATGTCCGGAATTTCTTTGATTGTTAAATAGTCATTTTTATCTGGAGAAAGTGAATCATTTCCATACATTGGAATTAGATATCTTCGCTTTAGATATTCTATCATCGCAACCTCGGGTCTGGAATAGGTGCAATTGGTAAGATTTCCGATTATGGTATCCAGGGAGGTTCCATGATACATCAATGTCTTTACACCATGAGTGGATATCATTACCGGATTTCCGGCTATATGTACGTTATCCATCTCATATAATCTACCACCAATATCCTTTGGGAGACTTGGTTGTGGTTCTGCATTTCTAACTGCATCGTGATTGCCCATAGTTAAAATTATCTCAATATAATCGGGGACTCTCTCTAAAAGGGTTGCCAGAAAGTCATATTGTTTATATATATCTGGAATAGAAAGTTCTTTTTCCTGATTGGGATAAATACCGATGCCATCCACGAGGTCGCCGGCAATTAGAAGATATTTAACCTTTTCAGCGATCTCTTTTTTATTTCCCCTCAGGTTTAACCATTCTAAGAAGTTGTTGAATTCCTTTTCTAAGAAGAGATAGCTTCCAACATGAGTATCCGAAAGAAGTGCTATATGCACGGGTTCCTCAGAGAAGGTTGCCTTGTGATTCATAGGAAGCTCTGGCTCGACTATGTCCATTGCAATAAATAGGTCATTATTCATCCTTCCATGAATTCCAATCACTTCATCTAAGAGGATATTCTCATAGAGTGAATTGAGCATTCTATTGTCCTTGGGGATAAGTACACTTATCTCCCCACTGGTATCTTCCACATCCAGAAATCTGAATCCCCTCCTACTTTCCCGCTTATCCTTTACCATTGCGATTATTCGCAGATCCTCACCTTTATATCTCTTTAAAGCATCTATGGGTATGGCTCCAGGATAACCCTCTCTATTCCTGATGATCTCTCTCAGATTCCTGTATTTTTCATTGAAGTATTCCACAAAATCCTCCAATTTGCCCTCACATGTAGATCTTCCGGTTACATCTGTTTCTTTGAAAATCTCAAGTTCTGGTTCTATCTCCTTTGCAAGGATGTGTTTACCACGCTCTACCACCACCTTCACTTCTTCAGCCTCTCCCTTTGCCGTTTCTGGGATTTTCTCTAAGACCTCTTCCTTTTCTTTTTCCTCCACAAATTCTGTCAGGAATTCGTCACTTACCAACCAGAGATCCCTTTCCTTTGCTACCTTTATTATTCCATCTATCTCCAGATTATGGCTAATGATCCTCTCAAATCCATGCGTCGTTAAAATCAGATCATTCTGTACAAATTCCCTTATGATTTCTTCCTTTCTTTTTTGTGTCACTTTGATTTTAAAAGACCTAACAAAGCATAAGGATGTGGCTGACCTGTTGCAAGGACGTATACAAAACGAAAGTCAAGGTGTCATTACCTATCCCTAAAAAAATTCCTAATCTTTTCCACCACAACCATTCCGGCATTAATCTGCGCTTCTTCTGTAGAAGCACCAAGATGTGGAGTAAGAACTACGTTATTCAAAGAGAGCAGAGGGCTTCCCTCCGGCGGCTCAGATTCAAAGACATCCAATACTGCACCCTTGATCTTATTTTCTTTCAATGCCCTATATAGAGAATCTTCATTCACTATTCCACCCCTGGCTATGTTCACAAGCACTGCAGATTCTTTCATCAATTTCAATCTCTCTTCATTAATCAAATTCTTGGTTTCCTTGGTTAATGGGACATGGAGGGTAATTACATCAGAATCTTTAATAAGGTCATCTAATTCCATACAATATTTGATATTAAATTCTCTGCAGTCCTCTTCTGTGATATGGGGATCATAAGCCAAGACATTCATACCAAATACCCTTGCCCTCATTGCTACTTCCTTACCTATCCTCCCAAATCCAACTATTCCCAGAGTTTTCCCATAGAGTTCATTTCCTTCAAACCTGCTTCTTTCCCATTTTCCCTCTTTCATAGAGTGATGAGCATGGATGATCTTTCTCATCAATGCAATTAAAGATCCAAAAACAAGTTCCGCAACAGAGATGGTACTTGCTTCTGGGGAATTTACTATCTTAATTCCCCTTTTCTTTGCCGCGTCCACATCTATATTATCAAGACCGACCCCCGCCCTGCCAATTATCTTCAAATTACCTGCTTTAATAACATCCTCTGTAACCTTTGTGGCGCTTCTCACAATCAGGGCATCGTAGTCGGGAATCTTCTTTATCAAATCCTTGGGGGAAATACCAAAATCCAGGGTTACATCAGCAAACTTCTTTGCCTCTTCTATCGCTCTATTATGTATCTTATCCGTAATAAGAATTCTTGGCTTCATAAATTAATTATGGAAGGCCAAAAATAAAACTTGATTATATTTTTCTTTATAAAAGAATAGTATTAAGAGATTATGAAGATTATGAAGAAAGATGGTTGATACATCAACATCCATATGCGGTGTGAAGCTAAAGAATCCCACCGTTCTTGCATCTGGAATCTTGGGGGTTACGGCAGCAAGCTTGCTCAGGGTAGCGAGGTCTGGTGCCGGTGCTGTAACCACGAAGTCTATGGGTCCAGTAAAAAGAGAGGGTCATAAGAATCCGATCATAGTGGAGGTTGAAGGTGGTATTCTAAACGCAGTTGGCTTACCGTGTCCCGAACCTGGGGAGGCCATAGAAGAATTGAAAAAAACCTTAAAGGGGATAAATGTTCCAGTTATAGCCAGTTTTTACGGTAGAACTGTGGAGGAATTCGGAGAAATTGCTGAAAGGATTTCGGAGGTTAAACCAGATTTCCTGGAGGTGAACATATCCTGTCCAAATGTACGGGATGAATTTGGAAAGCCATTCGGAAGCAATGCCGAATTGGCTGCAAGAATTACAGAAGAGATAAAAAATTCCAGCAGGATTCCATTGATCGTGAAATTGACCCCAAATGTTTCTGATATAAAGGAAATCGCACGGTCTGTGGAAGATTCTGGGGCAGATTGTATATCTGCAATAAATTCTCTGGGCCCCGGGATGGTAATTGACATAGAAACCGGAAAGCCAATTTTATCAAACAAATTCGGCGGAATTTCTGGTCCTGCAATAAAACCCGTTGCCATTCGCTGTGTCTATGAAATCTATGAAACCGTGGAAATTCCCATCATCGGAATTGGCGGCATACAGAACGGAGGTGATGCGATAGAGATGATCATGGCTGGTGCCTCTGCAGTGGGAATTGGAACCGCGGTATGGAAGAGAGGCATTGATATCTTTGAAAGAATTTGCCTAGAATTAGAAGAATTCATGCAATCACATAAATATTCTCACTTGGATGAATTAATTGCAAAATCACACCAATGAGTAAAAATAAGAAGTAAAAATAAGATGAAAAGAGAGGATCTAAATAGGTTGTTTATAGTAATCCTTTTTTTGATAATTGCATATCTCTCATTCATTATTCTGAAAAGTTTCTTAATATCTCTTTTTATCGGAGCGATTATCGCATATATGATCCACCCGCTCCACAGTAGATTGATGAGAATAACAAGATCCGAGAGATTTTCTGCCATTATCTTAAGTCTGGCTGCTATTACAATCATCGTAGTAGTATCTGCACTCATCATTCCAGAGATCATTACAGAAGGGGGTAAATTTTATCAATCATCTGATGAGATACTTCTAAATAAGTTTGAAGAGCTTAAAAGATGTTCTTCAGATTCAGAGGATTTGAAATGCAAGATTATCGCATATATACTTGAAAATGTGGGTGAAAAGACCATAGAGGGTATTGGGATAACTATCATGGAGTCAACATCAGATTTTATCAAGAATACTGTGATTGCCTTTTTCACAAATCTTCCAAATCTCGTTTTACAACTTATAGTAATATTGTTTTCTACATCATATTTCTTACACAAGGGTAGTGGTATAGTGGAACGTACATTGAAACTTATTCCCATTAAGAAATCACAGAAATCTAGAATAACAAAGAGGATTGATGATGTCATGAAGGGGGTTATATTTGGAAATATAATAATAGCAGTTATAGAAGGTGTTATTGGTGGACTGATCTTTCTATTCTTAGGTATAAATATGCCATTTATCTGGGGATTGCTGATTATGTTCTTTGCATTGATACCCCCATTATGTTCAGCAATCATCTGGGCACCGGTAGCGATAATTTTATTCATACTGGGGGAGTACACAAAAGCGATGCTATTGGCTGTATCATGTCTAGCAATTATGGGCTATCTTGATAACATATTAAGACCTCAGATAATAAGTAAAAGGGTTAGATTATCCTCAATCTGGGTTTTAGTAGGCGTATTTGGAGGATTAAATACATTTGGTTTTGTGGGTATTTTCATAGGGCCATTAATCATTGCATTATTTGTAATATTATTGACACTTGTTGGTGAGGAATGGACAGAAGAGGGGGGAGATAGAGGAGAGACAAGATTGAAAAACAACCTTCAGAAAGGTTGACCATGTGGCGGAGCAAAGCTCCGACACACGCCAGACCGAAGGTCTGTCGTGTCGCAACGGGTATTACGAGGGTTCTACGAACCCTCGTGAACGCATTACAACAAACCTTAAAAACGTCCATTCAGAACCTATACTTACCATGTAAACCCATACTTTATAATACAATAAAAAATTCGAAGAAAAATTTTTAATTAAGGCTGAATTCATGGTGGGTTACGAAGTAACCCGCCGTTTCGCCAGCCTTTATTAAAGGCTGAGTGGAACAAAATAGGAAGCATTGCCAGCATCGTGGTGTGAGTGATTCAGATTTAATCTCCCGGAGATCAATACGGGTTGGATTGGATTAATATGGGTTGGATTCATGGTGGGTTACGAAGTAACCCGCCGTTTCGCCAGCCTTTATTAAAGGCTGAGAGAAATGAAAGTTGCCTATAGATCAGATATCGGCAAAATCCGAGATCTGGACGAGGATAGCATTCTAGTTATAAGAATTGATTCCGTTTATTCTTCAATACGGCAGGAGAGGGCTTTGTTTATTTTAGCAGACGGTATGGGCGGTCATAACGCCGGCGAGGTTGCAAGTTCTTTGGCAGTTAGAAAGATTGCTGAGTATCTATTTCCAACCCTAATCTCTTTAGCAGATGTTGACTGGTCTCTGGCATTAAGATCGGGAATAAAAGAGGTAAATAAATCTGTCATTGATTATGGCATTAAAAATCCCGAATTCCAGGGTATGGGAACCACCCTAGTTGTTGCAATATTAATTGATAGAAAACTTTATGTGGGGAATATTGGTGATAGTAGGCTTTACCTGATTAATGGAAATAGAAAAGAAATCAGACAGGTAACCAAGGATCATTCACTTGTTCAGAAATTGGTTGATAATGGTAAGATTACAAAAGAGGAAGCAAGAGATCATCCCCAGAAGAATATTATTACGAGGGCAATTGGTTGTTTTCCAGAGGTTGAGGCAGATACATTTGAATTGGATCTAGAAAGAGATGATATTATACTGTTATGCTGCGATGGCTTAACCGATGTTGTGGATGATGATGAAATTAAAGAAATTGTACTTAGAAATAAAGATATTCAGAAGGTGTGTGATGAACTTATTAAGGCTGCAAATGATAGGGGAGGTCCGGACAATATCTCTGTAATCCTTGCCATGTGACCGTCATTAGTGTGTTAACGGAGCGGAGCAGTTTAGTATAAGGTTAAAAT
>QMZG01000040.1 GCA_003663045.1 Candidatus Altarchaeales archaeon | reverse complement strand
CATATGTTGTCAGCCAGCCAAGCCATGAGTTCCGCCACGCACTCTCTGCTTCAAGACGCTTCATTCTCTCTCTATCCTTCTGTATCCTCCGCATTACCTCTGCTCTTGTCCCACCCTGCCGACCTGGCTCAGGGACAGAAGGAGTGGTTGGCACTCCTCCACCCTCTGATGTAGTAAGAAAATTTGAAACTACTGCCCAGATGGTTGCAAGTATACCCGCACCTGCCGCTGCCGCTGCCGCCTGTTCGCCGCTGGGCCCACTCGATGGTGATTGTGGAGGAGTAGATGACTTCTTAGCATAGCATTTGTCATAACACTCACCTTCTGTTGGAAGAGGCCCTCTAAAGCAGCCGTATGCTTTACATATGCAGGGCCCATTGCTTAAATCCCTGCAAGACGGAGACCACCCCCTATCCTCTGTGTCATAGGTACATACAAACTGGCCTCCCTGCGGTTCTAAACAGCTGCAGAGACAATTCAGTAACTCCTTGTCTTCATTTTGCGCATCAACTAAATTAACTAAAAAACAAGACAAAACCACCATCAATGCAAAACTTTTGTTGATAGTATAGTTGGATTTCATCATCACTACAGTAATTATTCAGACTAGAAGGCCTAAATAACCTGTTCGTTCATAGTTTCATGAGCATGTTCAGTAGTTCCGAACGGAAACTACAACATTAATTAACATGAAGGGGCTTCATTTTAATTATGAAACCCCAAAAGCCTCATAACAATATAGGAAAGAGGATATATAAGTGGATAACGAAACTCCCGAATGATCACATTAACCTGAATCTGGGCCCAGAGGCAAAGTCCACACAACGTCAACACTTGATGCTCTTGGTTTTAGCTGATCTAGACAAAAGATCAGCTGATGCCACTGCGAAGGATAAACATCGTTTGCCATCTGCAGATACAGTACTCAGTGCTATCAGAAAATTAGACTGGAAAGATCAAGAGAGTGGTATTGACAAAACCCTGGATGTAACGCTGTTACAATTGCGAAAACAGCGGATGCTCTGGGGTTCAGTCATACTTGCTATCGACTTCCATGAGGATATCTATGGAAAAAAGGATGACGAGGGAGTCGTATATACGAAACCAGAAAGAGGGACATCCTATACCTTCAGAATAGCAACCATTGAGAGTTACTTGACGGTGGATTTTATGAAGTACCGGTTATTAAGAGGTTAAAGAAGTTAATAATAGTGATGCATGTGCCGAGGCATAGCCTCGGACACGTCTCTGAGCCAAAGGCTCAGCCACATCGCCAAAGAAGATATGGAAGATCTACAAAAAACGTTGGGGCATCGAAACTGGTTACAGGGTGAAAGGAGACTTTCAGGCAAATACGTGCTCCAAAAACACATGTGGGTGCTAATAAACCTACTACATGATTTCGAGATAATCAAAAGAGCCATTACCACCTGCAAGAAATACAGGCCATCGATCACAACCCGGACGGTCAGGAAGAGTTACGAAAGTGTATAAACCTTTCCAAATGGCCTTGACGATACTGGTCTGATCTTTGTGAATTTCTCCTTCCAGATTAAATCTAAGAATGTATAAACCTCAATTGACAATATATTTATCTTAGCAAAAATAATGACAAAAAAGAATAACAATAAATGGATTGTGGTGGGGATTTGATGCTGGTTCTATGAATTATTATTGAATTCCAATAGTTAATAAGGTAAGAAAAATGGAAGGAATTATACACGAAAGGATAAAGCCGAATGGAGGCATACATATACCAAAATCTGTTTTAGCTGAATTGGGTTTGAAAGTAAGGGAGGAGATAGAACTCAGGGTAGTGGATAGGAAGTTGTTGATAGAGCCAATGAAGATGGGGGTTGATGAACTCAGCGGAAGTCTGAGGATAGATTCCAAACTCGTAGATGAACTAGTAGAAAAGGAGGAACTCTTTGAGCCAGAGGTATAAAATGTTCATCGAAGACATTCCAGACGATTCAAAGGTTTTTGTGGACACGAATATACTTCTCTATGATATTTCAGGACATCGGGCATATGGTGAATCTTGTAAGAGATTTTTTGAGAGGATCAAGAGAGGAACAGTAAAGGGCATCACATTTCTAATTGTTCTGAACGAACTACTACATAAACTCGTCTTGGGTGAGATTGCTGAGGAACACGGATTAAGGCTATCCCAAGTAATTGATTTTATTAAGGTTGAAAGTATGAGCAACCTTTCTATACTTCAGATAACACCTCAGAATTTCACTCTGGCCAGAAAGCTTATGAAAGAATATTTTTTATTGTCTAATGATGTCCTTCATTTAGCTGTTATGAAGGGAAATAATATTATTAATTTAGCTTCTAACGACTCCGACTTTGAGAGGATTGACTGGGTAACTCTATACAAACCTTCAAAGAAACAATGACAAAAGAGAATAAGAATAAATGGGTTGTGCTGGGAATTTTGTTGTTGGTTTTAAGCCATCATTCAAATAGTTAAATTAAGGAAAAATGGTTAAAAAAGATAATAAGAATCTTATCAAGATAGTAAATAAATTTGGAAAAGAGATAAAAAACGAGTTTGGAGAAATAGAGAACATAATACTTTTTGGAAGTGTAGCCGAGGGTAAAGAAACAGAAGAGAGTGATATAGACCTTTTAGTTGTGACAAAGAAGGACGAAGCGAACACTAAGAGATATATCGAGACATATACCCATAACCTTTTTTTTAAAAACGTTGGAATGTTGGCGGTTCCAGTAATTATATCAAAAAAGAGATTTCAGGACATGGTAAAACATAAGTATCCATTTATACTTAACGTTATGAAAGGTGTTTCAATTGTTAGATAAGAAATATCCAATGCTTCACATTAAAAAGGCGAAGCATTTCCTAGATGCGGCTTGGAACGATTTTGATGATGGATTTTATGATACATCGATTAGTCATGCATACTATGCAATGCATCACGCTGCAAGAGCGTTGTTATTACTTCTGGGTGAATCCCCAAAAACACATTCGGGAGTTATAAATGTGCTTTGGAGTGAAGCAAAGAAATTCTCAAACATAAATGGTGATGATGTAAAGAAATTATCATCGGCATTTGGTAGGAGGATAGAGTGCGACTATGGTGTTGAATTCGAAATGAGTAGAAAAGAGGATGCACTTGACATTATCCATAATGCCGAGGATTTCGTTGATAGAGCTGAAAGTGCCATAGAGGATTTCAAATTATCAGTTAGGACAAGGAGAGAATGAAATTCAATAGGAGTAAATGGGTTGTGCTGGGAATTTTGATGTTGGTTTTGGTGAGCTCTAGTACTCTTACTTCTGCTCAAGATTGTAAGGATGTTGGACTTTTAGGGACTTCATATAGTCATATTGATTGTGAAGCTATACTAGATCAACAGGTAGGTCTTACAAAGAAGATATGGGTATCTAGCATCACCTATAAGGGTGTTGGATATGTGGGAGATGTACTGGATGTGGGAGAGAGCAAGGTGTATGATATTAATGGGGGCAGGTGTAAGGTTACAAATAATGGTAACTGGAATGCATGTTTGGAGGATGTAACTGCTGCTCCACCATCCACTACAACGACAATCACCATCTCAACAACACTGCCACCCGGTCCAACCACCTCAACAACACTGCCACCCGGTCCAACACCACCCGGCCCACCAACTGCCCTCGAAGAAATCAAATCCAAAATCGCAATGGCTGCCTGCTACATCCTCAGCATTCTCATCACCCTGGTTGCTGCTGTTGCGGCATTGTTCATAGTTCTCTCCGGAATTAAATACATAGGCTCTGGGGAAGATCCAAGTGGACGGCAGGAAGCAAAAAGTAGATTGGTGTGGGCTTTGATTGGACTTATCATAGCTTTAATGGCATGTCCGTTGGTTGAGATTCTGAAAATTCCACCTCTTGAGGGGGGATGCTATGATTGTGCTAAGTATGGTATCGTCATCACAACACCTTCCGGGATGGTCCAAGCTGGCGATCCTGATGGTCCAAAGGTAATAATATATGTAGAGCCGCAGAAAGCCAAACCGAACGAAGATGTGAAAATCATTTGTATAGCTAATGATCCAGATGGATTAGATATAGGTGTGATTGAGATTTATGACCCTATGGGTAGTCGCACGGATAGAAATCCTTTAAGATGTCCGGGACATCCAACGTCATTCAATAACCGCGAGAATCCGGTAGTGAAATCTTTTTCTAGCGCAGGGCAATACAAGGTTACCTGCAGGTTTCGAGATACTACCGGAAAAATTGGTTCAGCTATTATATATTTCACAGTTTCAGATTCCACTTATCCCGCTGCAGTTATAGATTCCATTGGTGGGAAGAGTTTTGCCGAACTAATGAAAAATAAAGAAGTGGAAAGAGACCTAAGAAAGAGGATATATGTTAAGGGACATGCAGAAGGGGGGAGTGGAAATTTCCTCTACGGGTGGAAGGTGGATGGTGACTTAAAACATGGTCCGGGGACCGTAACCGAGGGTTGGATGAAGGATATGGATCTGGGCATACATACCATAGAATTTACAGTTGCTGATCTTGACACTGGACAAGATTCTACAATATCAATAGAAATTAATGTTGTAAAATACACTGGGGGACTAGAGTGTAGTACAAAGGAAGACTGTAAGGCAAAAGACACTGATGGTGGCAATAATCCCGAGAAAAAGGGAACATGTAGCAAAATGAGATGCCATCCCAGGGGATATTGTGAGGAAGAAGCACCACATGAGGATAGATGTCAAAATAGTATTATTCTTATTGAACAATATCCAGATGAGAAGTATAAATACATGTGTAAAGAAGATCCTATTAACTGCTATGATTACTGCGGGGGTCGTGGAGGGAAATGTCTCCAGCATGGTCCTGATGAAGATACGTGTAAATGCCTTGAAAAGAACTGTATGATGAGACCTTCATCCACTACGATAACAGACTTACATCTCAATGATGGTAACTGCTATTTAGTTGTGGATGAGATGGGAGTTGGTGCAAAAGCTTATGTTAAAATAAAAATAAAAGAACTGTATTACAAAACAGAGGGTACAAGTTGTTGTGAGCCACCATGGGCTACTGGTTGTGACGCAAAAGGCAAAGTGATACAAGCAGATCTTGGAGGTGACCGGACAAGTAAGGAATTTGAATGTAAGGATGGATGGGAAGGAAAGTGCAAGGTAACTATAGAGACCTATAGAGCTGATCATAATGAGTATTATTCAGTCTGCGTCGAGGATGTTACATGAATGAATCCCCAGAAATTCCGTATTTATCCCCAAATAATTCTAAATTTGCAGGCGATTAAATGAGGTAATTAACCGATTTTAAGGAGGAGATGGAAATCCTGAGCAATAGAGAAAGAAGGGTTCAAGACGTGCATCTCAATATCGTGCCAGGATACAGGGAAATTTGTATTGGAGAAGGGGAATCTGGATATATGAAACATTAAAGACCTGACTTCGCCTTATGGGATTCTAGATTTTATTTCCTATTCAAATATGGTCTCATTTGGGAATACCACTATTCCTTCATTTGTTATCTTCATTGGCCTGATGTGTTTGTCAAAATCACTCCCCCTTATCTTGACGATACTTATAGCATTTAGTACCTCTCCTCTACTCTCTATCATATGCAGCTTTATTACCCCACTGGCTAGTGACTCTTCCATACTTCCAGAAGTACTAGTGCTAGTAAGCAAAGAAGTAGCTTTAGATCTAAGGAGGAAATTCATCAATGATAAGAGACCCCTCCTCATGTCGTACTCCTTTTCATAGAGCATCTTAACACTTGTTAAAGAATCTATAACAAGCCTCTTCGGCTTATAGATCTGCATCCTTTCTCTCATAACCCTCATAAGATTGACCAGTGAAAATTCTGGCTTGGATACAATAGTATCCGCTTTTATTAACCATTTATCACCACCAAGTTCATGAGCGGTATCAATGATCTTGATTGAATGGAGATTCCAGCCGAATACAGACATATTCTCTGTCAGTTCCTCACCGGATTCCTCTAATGATATATACATCCCTCTTTCTCTATTTTTTGCACCCTCCATCAGAAATTGCATTCCTAAAATAGTCTTGCCCGCCCCGGGTGATCCAGTAACGATATATGGTCTTCCACTAATTAAACCTCCATTTAACATCTCATCTAAACCCGAGATACCCGTCTTAATCCTCTCCATAAATCCACCAATAGTGTAATTACCTAATAATATAATTACCTTTTACTTTTACTTATAAATATTAATTATCTTTATTATTTATGATATATTAACCTTATGGATGGCCCATCTTCATGACCTCCAGTTATTATCGCTATCAACCGTTGATTCTGGATGTGCCGATCCAGATGGTATTGATTCAGAAGGTGTTGGAGGTTAAACTCCCCAACAAACGCTCCAGTATAAATCCTTCATATCTCCGATATGTATGGAAACCATGATTAATAGCACAACCAGAATCAATCCAATTATCGCATTTATAATTAAACCTTTACCAGAATCTCTTCTTTCTGGAGAGGTTCCGGAGATTAATAGATAACCACCCACAACGAGTAAGATCGCAACCAATGGCAAAGTAATATATGAAAGTATGCACAGTAATTTAACATCTAGGTCTTTCAGCATATCTATGTAGTATGATGCAGTAACACGCTCTGTTAGGAGCAGGAAAATCGATACTGATATTACTAATATTAATGATTTGATTTTCATGTTGATTAGGTATTAACAAGAAGGTATAAATATTTATAAATATATTTATTGCTACTCAAAATCAAATCTATGGACCAAAGAATAAACTGGGCCTGTCCTTTTTAACTCACTCTTCATAAGTTCTATACCCTTTACATAGAAATCCCCAAATTCCCTTTTTGAATTTTCATTCAGAATTTTTATGAATTCCTTTTTATCCTCAATTCTCTTTACCCTCGCGATAGTGAAATGAGCACTAAATCGTTTTTCTCTTTCAAAGCCCAATGCTTCCAGTTCTTGATCAATCCTTGTATGTAATTCTTTTATTTCCTTGCCCCCATTGCCTACACCGACCCAGACCACTCTGACATAACTGGGTTTTGGAAATACACTAACTCCCCTTAGTGATATATCGAAGCCATCTATCTTTGATACTTTATTTAAGCATTTAATAATCTCATCAATCCTATTCTCATCAACATTACCGAGAAACTTCAGGGTAAGGTGTATATTCTCTGGCTCAACCAACCTTAGTCTTCCCAGGTCCTTTATCTGATTCTGAATTTTAACAAGGGATTCCCTTAGATCTCCTGGACAGGGAATTGCTATAAATGCCCTCATTCTATATTACTATTATTACTATTATCCTTTTTAAAAAAGTAGATGGTGATAAAATGTTTCCAGGAGGAATAAATCCAAGGCAGATGAAGCAGATGATGAAGAGGATGGGTATAAAAACGAATGAGATCAGTGCAGAGATGGTAGTGATTCATAGCGGTGATAAGAAAATTATCATTGAGGATCCTCAAGTGGTTAAAATGACCATGCATGGACAGGAAATCTTCAACATTACGGGAGGAACAGTGAGAGAGGAAAAAGGGGAAGAAGAGGTAATTTTGGAGATATCTGAAGATGATGTGAATATGGTCTCAGAACAGGCCCAGGTTAGTGAAGAAGAGGCGAGAAAAGCTTTGGAAGAAACTAATGGGGATATTGCAGAGGCTATAATGAAGTTGAAGGGTTAGTAAGATGTGCGGCATCGCAGGTTATATAGGGGAGAGAAATGCACCAGAGATCCTTTTTGATATGCTGAAGAGATTGGAGTACAGGGGCTATGATTCAGCCGGGGTTGCATATTTCGCCCATGGAAGAATCCTAGTTTCCAAGGATAGGGGCAAGGTTAACGATATACGTAAAAATTTAAATCTCGGCAGAGAATCAAAATTGGGAATTGCGCACACCAGATGGGCTACGCATGGAGAACCCTCGCGTGAAAATTCCCATCCACACAGCGACTGTAATAGTCAGTTTACAATAGCTCATAATGGAATAATTGAAAATTATAAAGAACTCAGAGAGGGATTAATTGAGAGGAAACATAGATTTTTATCAGAAACAGATACCGAGGTTATTCCGCACCTGATTGAGGAGTTTTATTCTGGAAATTTTGAATCCGCATTTGTAAAGGCAGTAAAAAAACTGAGGGGAAGCTTTGCTATCGTGGCTATAAGCAAATCAAACCCAGATATGATCTTATTGGCGAGAAAGGAAAGCCCACTTATTATAGGTCTTGGTGATGGGGAAAACTTCATAGCATCAGATACCCCCGCGGTTCTTCCAGAGACCAGAAGGATTATCATCTTGGATGATCTTGAATATGGGATAGTTAAGAAGAATTCTGTAACTATCAAAGACTTGGAGACCGGAGACGAAATAAAGAAGGAAATCCGGGAGATAGAATGGGATATTGAAGAGGCTGAGAAGGAGGGCTATGAACACTTCATGCTCAAGGAGATATTCGAGGAGCCAAATGCGGTGAGAAATGCATTGAATGGAATAAATAAAACAGAGGAGATTGCAGGGAAACTGAAGAATTTCAATCGCATTTATTTTGTAGCCTGTGGAACTGCATCTTATGCCGCTTTAGTTGCCAAATATCTCCTGGAAAGATTTGGTATCCCCTCCGAGGCTATCGTTGGATCAGAGTTTAGATATTCTACGGTAAATTCTCTTGGGAGCGACTGTGCTGTAATTGCAATCTCGCAATCCGGGGAAACAGCTGATACAATTGCATCCGTAAAAGAAGCCAGAAAAAAACTAGCGTATGTTACAAGTGTTGTAAATGTGGTGGGATCCTCTCTTACCAGGATATCGGATGATGTCATCTATACCTATTCCGGACCGGAGATTGCCGTTGCCTCCACAAAGGCTTACCTTGGTCAATTAGTCTCCCTGACTCTGCTCTGCCTTTCACTTGCGAGGGAGAAAGGAAATATCAATGAACAGTATATGAATGAGATTCTTGATGATCTCCATAAGATTCCTGATAAAATTAGACAGGTACTGGATAATGAAGGTGAGATAAAGAAACTGGCAGAGAAATTAAAGGATAAAAAAATATTCTTCTATATCGGCAGAAGGTTGAATTATCCAACCGCTTTGGAGGGCGCATTGAAAATCAAGGAGATCAGTTATGTCCATGCGGAGGCATATCCTGCCGGGGAATTAAAGCATGGACCACTGGCTTTATTAGAAGAGGGTGTTCCAGTCATTGCGATCTCACCCAATGATGATCTTAAAGAGAAGATGGAAAGTAACGTTCAGGAGGCGAGGGCAAGAAATGCCACCATCATCATGGTTGGAGAGGATGGTGATCTGAGGGTTCCGGTTTGTGATCCACTGCTGTCACCAATTTTGTATATTGTGCCGTTGCATTTGCTGGCATATTATATATCAACCGCCAAGGGCCTAGATCCAGACAAGCCGAGGAATCTGGCAAAATCTGTCACTGTGGAATAATTCGCTGTTGGATAATTCGTAGTCTTCTAATATTTTATCTCAAT
>QMZG01000039.1 GCA_003663045.1 Candidatus Altarchaeales archaeon | reverse complement strand
GGATGAAACGGAATGAAGGGCTCTTACATACTTCTAATTGAAGTGGAAAATGATCGGGAAATTGAGATCGGAAAACTGGGAAAGATAAGATTTAAAAAGGGATTCTATGCCTATGTTGGTTCTGCATTGAATGGCATAGAAGCGAGGGTAAAAAGACACCTTAGAAAGGAAAAAAGGCTCTGGTGGCATATCGACTATTTATTATCAGAGGCGGTAATAAGAGAGGTTATCTGTGTGGAATCTGACAGAAGAGAGGAATGTAGCATAGCAAGAAATCTTGAGAAACAATTTGACTCAATTAAAGGTTTTGGCTGTAGTGACTGCAAATGCCCGAGCCACTTGTTTTTTTCAAAGAATTTAGAGGATTTAAGAGGTGAATTTCAATAATCTTAATTAATCTCAATTTTTAATGAGATGGGGGATGGAGTGAAATGATAGAATGGACTACTCAAGATTAACAGAAGTCTATCAGAAACTGGAAAAGACCAGCAGCAGATTGGAAATGACATCCATAGTTGCCGATTTCCTTGCTGAGGTTCCACGGGAGGATCTTCAGATTATTCTGCTATTTCTGAGGGGTAGGGTCTTTCCATCATGGAGTGAAAAAGAGCTTGGCATAGGACACAAGATGGTGATTAAAGCCATTTCAATCGTCTCGGGCATCCCCGAAAATAAGGTAGAGGATAAAATAAGAGAAACTGGAGACACGGGGATAGCTGCCGAGCAACTTATGGTAAAGAAGGCTCAAACCACATTGTTTACAGAAAGATTAACGGTTAGAAAGGTATATGAGAATCTGGATAAATTAGCATCCTTGACCGGGAAGGGATCACAGGATAAAAAAATTTCCTATATTGCCGAGTTATTGTCATTTTCGCAGCCCAAGGAAAGCCGTTACTTGGTGAGAACAATTCTGGAGGAATTGAGGCTGGGGGTGGGAGAGGGGATTGTTAGAGATGCCATCGCACAATCCTTTCAGGTAGATCCAAGGTTGGTGGAGAGGGCATATTCCCTGAGTTCAGATCTTGGAGAAGTAGCAAGGATTGCCAAGTCAGAGGGCAATGACGGTCTGAAAAAAATCAACCTAATGCCTGGGAGGCCAATGGAGGTGATGCTGGCTCAGAAGGCAAAGGATATACAAGAGGTATTGGATAAATTCAAGATAGTTGCCTTTGAAATAAAATATGATGGGGCAAGGATACAGATACACAAAGATAATTCTAAGGTACATCTATTTACCAGGAGATTGGAGAATGTTACAAAGCAGTTTCCAGAGATTGTAAAATCTGCAAAGGAGAATATAAGGGGGGATTCTGCAATAGTAGAGGGGGAGATGGTTGCCATAAAGGATTTGGATGACAGACATCCAAGGCCATTTCAGGATCTATCAAGGAGGATAAAAAGGAAGTATGACATCCCAGAAATGGTGAAAAAAATTCCGGTGGAGATAAACCTATTTGATGTGGTTTTTTATGAGGGTGAGAGCAAGATCGGTGAAAAATTCAAGAATAGGAGAAAACTCCTGGAAAAGATTATCATGGAAACAGACACATTTAAGCTCGCTGAACAATCCATCACCAATAGCATAGAGGAGGCAGATAAATTCTACAGACGTGCTCTAAACCTTGGACATGAGGGGGTGATGGCAAAGAATTTAGATGCCCCATATCAGCCCGGATCGAGGGTTGGATATATGTATAAGATAAAACCCATAATGGAAACCCTCGACCTGGTGATAATAGGAGCAACATGGGGCGAGGGTAGAAGGGCCCACTGGCTGGCTTCTTTCCTACTGGCGGTTCTGGATCCGGATACGGGTGAATTCCTGACCATCGGCAAAATGGGGACTGGGTTCACGGATGAGCAATTCAGGGAGATGACTGAAACACTGAAGGGGGAGATTTCCGAGCAGATGGGAAAAGAGGTGAAACTGAAACCAAAGGTTGTGGTAGAGGTAGCATATGAGGAAATACAGAAATCCCCAACCTACAGCTCTGGTTATGCCCTCAGATTTCCGAGGTTGGTTAGGGTAAGAACGGACAAGGGTCCACAAGATGCGGATACACTGCAGAGGGTGGAAGAGTTGCTGAGCAAATAATTTTTCACACTGGAGAATCCAGGAAGAAACTGGCGAGATTAGCATTCTCTCATTCAATAATTTACAATACCAATATATATCATGCCAAGAAATGAGTCCGAATATGAAGTAGAATTGTTCAAGGAAGAGGGATTTCAACGAAGGAGATGTCCCAAGTGCAATAGATTTTTCTGGTCTCTTGGCGATAGAAAAACGTGTGGGGAACCTCCGTGCGATGAGTACAGCTTCATTGGAAATTCTCCCACTAAAAAGGGATTAAATCTGCATGAAATGAGGGAATTGTATCTGAGATTCTTTGAAAGGAATGATCATACCAGGATTCACAGGTATCCAATTGTGGCCAGATGGCGCGACGATGTCTTCTTTACTCAGGCCTCCATCTATTGCTTCCAGCCCTGGGTTTTATTGGGGGTAGTAAAGCCACCGGCCAATCCCCTGACAATTTCTCAGACGTGTGTAAGATTTAATGACATCGATAATGTGGGAAAAACTGGGAGACACTTCACGATGTTTGAGATGATGGCTCATCATTCTTTTAACACCAAGGATAATTTTGTATATTTTAAAGACAAGACGGTGGAACTCTGTCACAGGCTGCTTGTGGAGGACCTTGGTATTGATCCAAAAGAAATTTCATATATTGAGGCTCAATGGGCTGGGGGAGGTAATTCGGGGCCCTGCTTCGAAACACTTGTTAGAGGAGTGGAGTTAGCTACCCTGGTTTTTATGATGTACAAAGAAGAGAATGGTAAAAAGAAGGAGATGGAAATGCAGGTGGTGGACACCGGTT
This sequence comes from Candidatus Altarchaeales archaeon, assembly GCA_003663045.1. GTDB lineage: Archaea > Altiarchaeota > Altiarchaeia > IMC4 > QMZM01 > QMZG01. The sequence continues at coordinate 6,656 of QMZG01000039.1, read as the reverse complement.
ATGGTTTAGAAAGATTTACATGGCTCTCCCAGGGAACTTCAAGTGCCTATGAGGCAGTATTTGGCGATATTCTTTCGAAATTGAAAAAGGAGGCAAATATTTCTGAAGATGAAAGAATTTTATCTGAATATTCTCAGGTTGCTGGATTAATGAATATAAAAAATAAGGTGGATCTAAATATTTTGAGGAAGAGGGTGGCAGAGAGGCTGAGGATTAATTTAGAGAAACTTCTAGCGGAGATAGAACCAATGGAAAATCTCTATGCTATTTGTGATCACACCAGGGCGTTAATGTTTATTCTGCAGGATGGTGTAGTCCCATCTAATGTCAAGGAGGGTTATTTTGCCAGATTACTGGTTAGAAGAACCCTGCGTGGGTTAAATTTTCTAAAACTGGATATCCCACTTTCTGAAATAGTTAGGTTACAGGTGAATTATTTCGAGAGGGATTTCCCGGAGTTGAAAGAGGGCAGTGACGAGATTCTAAAGTTGGTGGATGTGGAGGTAGAGAAATATGAGAAGACTATCGAAAGGGGTAGGAGGATAGTAAGTAGGTTGGAGGATAGATTTAAAAAAATTGAACTTGGGGATTTGATAGAACTTTATGACTCTCAGGGACTTACCCCCGATCTTGTTCAAGAATTTTCATCTCTGATGGTTGAAATTCCAGATGATTTCTATATTAAAGTAGCGGAGAAGCATGAAAAACCAGAGATTGAGGAGGGGGAGATAAAGGAGATTAAAATCCCGGAGGGAATTCCGGCTACCGAATTGGGCTATTATGAGGATTCTAATGTCGGGAGTTTTAAAGCAAAGGTACTTGAAATCTTTGATAACCATATAGTCTTGGATAAAACCTATTTTTATCCGGAGGGGGGAGGTCAGGAAGCGGATCACGGTTGGATGGATAGTTTAGAAGTAATTAATGTCCAAAAATCCGGGAATGTGGTCATTCATGAAGTTAAAGGTAAAGGGGATTCGAGCAAAATTAAAAAAGGCGATATAGTTAACTGCGATGTAGACTGGAATAGAAGGCTGCAGTTGATGCAGCATCATACAGCCACACATATAATAAATGGGGCGGCGAGGAGAGTTCTCGGAAATCATATCTGGCAGACTGGTGCCCATAAAAGCGTAAAATCTGCGCGTTTGGATATAACCCACTATGCTGCCTTAAGTGAAGAAGAACGAAAAGAGATAGAATCCCTGGCCAATAGGATAGTTAGAGAAAATCGAGAGATAGACATAAAATTTATGAATAGGGATGATGCCGAAAATAGGTATGGCTTCAGACTCTATCAGGGGGGTGTGGTTCCTGGAAGAGAGATAAGGATAGTTAACATTAAAGATTGGGATGTGGAAGCCTGTGGTGGAATGCACTTTGATAACACCAAGGATGTGGGGCTTATAAAGATTACTGGATCAAAAAGGATTCAGGATGGCGTAGTTAGATTGGAATTTGTGGCCGGAGAGGCCGCAAGAAGATATATGGAGAAACAGAGAGAGATAGCAAAGCAGATTATTGAGGTTCAAAAAAGGATAGCTGAGGGAATAGAACCCACAATTCCCATAATAAAGATCGTAGATGAGATGGACTTTGAAGCCTTGCAGAGATCATTAGGTGAGATGGCGGATGTATTTTCCGTTACTGAGGAGCAATTACCAAAAACCATTAAAAGATTTCTAAATGAAAGTATGGAAATGGAAGAGGAGATTGCAAGATTAGATGGAACACCCCCATTGGAAGAGAAACCCACAGGTTCAATTAAGGATAGATCGATCTGGCTTTTCAGTAGGTGGAAAAGGGATAAAAAGATCCTTGATAAACTTAGAAAAGAAAAACGAGAACTTCTAATAAAGGAATTGAAAAGAAAATTTCAATCGGATTTTACCGAGAGGGATGGAATTAAGATCGTAAAGGAAGTGGTTATCGGTTTGGATGTAAAAAATTTGGTTGAGGTAGCGAGATCCGCTATCAAAGAAAACTCTCTATTGATACTGGGAAATATTGTCGGTGAAAAAGCGAATATCGTCGTAGCATCAAATTCATCCTTTCATGCGGGTGAGATAGCAAAGTCCCTCTCCAGGAGGCTGGGGGGCGGGGCCCATGGAGATAAAGAATTGGGGATTGGTGGTGGTTTATCTAAGGATGCTGAAAGAATTCTCAGGGAATTTGAGCCCTGATTTTGATTTTTACCTTGATACTCTGTAATATCTAATAAGATGGAGTTTGAAAAATTTAATCCAGTTATTGAGAAGGTCAACAAGAAGATTGAAGAATTGCTCGTGGGAAAGCCGGAGAATCTATACAATGCCGCTAGACACCTGTCCCGAGGGGGTGGTAAGAGAATACGGCCCTTACTCTGCATGTTATCCTGCAAAGCAATTGGTGGTAGAAAAAATGACGCCTTGAATACGGGGGTGGCGATAGAATTAATTCATACCTTCACCCTCATTCACGACGATATAATGGATAAAGATGAATTGAGGAGGGGCGTTCCTTCCGTTCATGCTAAATTCGGAGAACCTACCGCAATTCTTGCGGGAGACCTTCTCTTTGCAAAGGCATTTGAGATCTGTAATCCCGAGATTAAGGGGGTTTTGGCGAGAGCAAGTTCAGAAATTTGTGAAGGTCAGGAACTCGATATGTCCTTTGAGAAAAGAGATGATGTCTCAGAGGAGGAATATCTGGAGATGATCAAAAAGAAGACTGCAGCACTATTTGAAGCATCGACAATGTCTGGAGCAATTATAGGAAAAGGGAATGAGAAAGAAGTGGAGGCACTCTCCACATATGGTTTAAACATTGGAATGGCATTTCAGATTCAGGATGATATTCTCGGAGTTATAGCCGATGAGGAGAAATTGGGAAAACCGGTTGGAAGTGACATTGTAGAGGGAAAGAAGAGTCTAATTGCCATAAAGACCCTGGAGCAGTTACAGCAGCCACAGAAGGAAGAATTGATAAGAATCTTGAAAAAGGAGAAAAACACTGTGGCAGAAATTGAAAGAGCGGTTGGACTTTTTAGGGAATATAATGCAATAGATTACTGTAAAAAGAAAGCTGAGAGGTTGATAGAGGATGCCAAGAGACCCCTCCAAGAAATTCCGGACTCAGAAGCCAAGGACGATTTGATCGAGATTGCAGATTTTGTAGTTGGTAGAGAGATTTAATTTTGGTGGGGCATGGTGCGTTTCCCTGTAATCTAACTCAATTTCATTAATTTATTCAGTATCATCGAAAAAATAATAGAGATAAGTATATACCACCATAGCCAGTTAAGTTCAAAGCCAAATAAGACTGCTACCGTACCTATTTTATCATACTGGTTTCGAAGCCACATAAATATCAATATAAATGGGATAAATGTAATAAGCATAGGTCTCATGGAGTGTTTCATCTGCTCAATCATTATCTTGGTCATCTCCTCTTGCGCCTTCATGGCCTTCTTAGTGTGACCCTTTTTCTGAGCCTCTCTCGCTATTTTCTGATACTCCCCCATCTTCTCTTTTGCCCCCTTTACCTTTTCTATATCCACAGTTGCCCTTCTAACCAGCGAACTCATTATTGACAATATCACCGATATCAGGGCAATAATCTGTCCATCTGGCGTTACTGAAATCATTTTTAGAATTCTACCTCAGGATTTCCGACATATTTCTTGCGGCCTCATCTATCCTCCCTTGAGGATTCTTCACTATTTTCACGGTACATCCTGATAATACCGAATATGCCATGGCTATATCCCTGTTTAATTCCTGATGCAATCTTATTTCTTCAGTAAGTTCCCCATCCCTCTGTCTCGTTTTGTCTTCTTGTCTCCTCATTGCAATTTCTTTGGGCTTAGCCTCGATAATGATAAAAACATCAGGTTTTAATTCATCTAAGACCCATTTAGGCAATCCAGGTAAATAGCCTCTGGGGGTACGTATGGTGCAGTGTGTATCTACTATGATATTCTTTCCGGCCCCCATCTCGGAGATCCTTCTTGCCGCTTCTTTTTGGATTTTCTTCTGCTGTTCTGGATTAAGTTTTCTCATCTGATCCCTGTCTTCTACCAAATTTTCAGATTTAGCAATATCAAACATTATATCACCATATGTTACTAATTCGTAGCTTATGTTATCACCCCTCAAAATCTCCAATGCCTTCTTAGCCACGGTGGTCTTTCCAGTTCCCGGGATTCCAGTAAGTACTGCCAACATTTTTATACTTTAGGATATCCAAGAAGATATAGGTTAAATAATAGGAACTTCTCATTTAATAAGGAGGCAATAAATATTATATCATTGATTAATTCTTTCGATCATTCCTTCAGCAGCCACCTCCACAGAGGAGTGAATTTAATTTCTCTGCCCTTGAATTCCTCTTTGGCTTCGTAGTCCCATGTTATGACGAGGAGATTGTTACAGTTCAGTTCTTTTGCGGCTCTTACGAGGGATTTCAGTTCCCTTTCCTTTGTTTTATAATCTGAGATATCGTAGCAGACCTGGATCAGTTGTTTAACCCCCTCGCCACATATTACAAAATCCACCTCTTTTCCATCAGATGTCTTGTAATAAAACAATTTTTTGGTGGATTCGCATCTTCTGTATAACTCCAAAAATACAAGATTCTCGAGTAATCGGGTTTCAGAGATATCATTAATCCTCAGGAGGCCATTATCTACCAGATAGACCTTAGGTCGCGTCTGTTCAATCTCCCTGTAGGACATTGAGAATCTTCTCAGAAAAAATACAAAGAAAATATCCTCTAGGCATTCGGAATATGTATACAGTGTGTTCTTGCTGATTTTCACCCCCATGCTTTTCAGAAAGTTGTAGAACCTGTGAATGGAGAATTCGGGTGAATTTATAAGGGCGTTGATCAGAAGCCTCAATACCCTTATATTCTTTACACCATATCGCTCCACAACGTCCCTGAAGATGGTTATGTCTATAATCTCCTTTAAGATCTTCTCCCTCCCCTTGGGATAGAGGATACACTCTGGGTATCCGCCCCACTCAAGATATTCATGGAGCATGTTCAACAACCGCGATTTCTCTTTCAGGGACATATATCTGCGGACCTTTATCCCCTTTGAAGCCAGATACTCTGTAAATGAAAACGGCAACATAATATATGATAGGGATCTTCCCCGCATGGCACTTGCAATCTCTTTTGAGAGAAGTTTAGAGGAAGACCCAGTTATAAATACCCGTACATTATCGTCCAACAGCCTCCTTACGAATCCTTCCCAGTGGGGAACGTTCTGGACCTCATCTAGGAAAACATAAAATTCCTTTTCACTGGGATACATCTCATAATAGATTGCAAGCATCTGTTCAAGATCCCCGACTGTTGCCCCACTAAGTCGGTTATCCTCAAGGTTAACATAGAGGGGATACCTGTTTTTTCGCCTCAGCTTTTTTATCAACTGAAAACAGTAATATGTCTTCCCGCACCTTCTCGGACCCATTATGATCGTTGCCCTGTTAATTGGCAGTTTAAGATCAACCTCAAGCTCCCGCTCAACAAGTTCGGGCAACCCCCTCTCCTGAAAATCCCTGATTACCTCTATCCAGGTGTCTCGGGTTATCATTTTGATACGGTTATTTATAGGTAAACTATATATAAAAGTTTCCCTCCATATTATACCTATCCCGTTGAGCGGATTGGATGGGAATTTATCGAAAATCGGATCGAACCGTGAGAGGAGTGCGGTTGCAATCCCGACATCCTCTTTGGGATAGAGTTTAGCGGCGAGCATCTAGAAGAAGAATTTTAGTTATTTACTTCGCCGTTATCTTTAACCCCAAGATTATTTTACCGTCAGAAGAATTAGCGAATGCACATATATTTTTCCCTATAGAAGAGGATAATGATTCTTTAAATTCTACAGTATAACCTTCTCCCTTTTGTTATTTGACATTTTCGAATTCCTTTAATTTAGATTCCAACTTCCTTATTCGTTCCTTGAGCCTTGAATTCTCTTTCTCCAACTCCCTAATCTTCTGCCTCTGCTCATCTACCTTTTCGGTCCACCATTGGTTCTGTCTTCCGATTCTCTTATGGAATACCTTGCCTTCCTCTCTCAACTGTTCGAGATATAATCTGGCCATGTACCAGTTAATTCTCACACCTTTAGCGATCTGCTCTGTCGTGGTTGGAAAATCTAATGATTCGATGAAGTCAATTATCTCCTTTTTGATCTCGTTTTCCTTGCGATTCTTCCTCTTTTTAGAGGTCATATAAGTAATTACTTTTCTAATTTAATATGGAATTTATATGGAAATTTATAAGGATTGTCGTATACTTGTTTATCCCTCTTGCCATTGGAATTGATATATGTGGTGCCTTTATGGCTATGGTTGGAATCTAAAAGACATCCAGGATTGCTCCCTACGGATCATAAAATTCCAGAGGTTGAGGATTATTTCAGATAAATTGAACTCAAGAATCACAATAACTGCAATTGCGGGGGGACTGTGCACGGCTGTGGGAATAGGTACTTTCTTCACAGAATACAGAATTCTTGGCTTTATTGTATTCTCAATTGGAGTGGCAAATACATATCAGCTGATCAACATGCTCAGGAAAGAGATGGATTTGAAGCAGATCGAATTCTGGTTTAAATATCCTGGTTTTGCTGTGATCTTGCTTGGTGCATTAATTGC
>QMZG01000038.1 GCA_003663045.1 Candidatus Altarchaeales archaeon | reverse complement strand
TGATAATAGTTCCAATATGTGCCATAGTATTATCTTAAATTAGAAATATATTAAGTTATCGTCTTTGAGCGATTTCGCTTAACGTATTGCGAATAAAAGAAGTTGCGACAGCAATTTCCCCGAAGGGCGGAGCGACTGAAAGGAGCAGAGTCATAATCCTTGTTATCGGAGTGCAATAGCACCGAACGACCGTAGGGAGTGAGAGTTGCGGGGCTTTTGTTTTTTCATTTTTCTATTAGCTAGGATAGTAAATTTGTAAATTTTTACATCTTTTCTTACTAAAGTGCCATGCTGGCTCCAAATATCAGGGGCAATGTGATTAGTCCAAGCAGAAGTCCCACGATAAACTTCTTTTTTTTCATATTTTTTTGTTGGATATTGTATATTGCTATAGCAAGTACAGTGACTGTCCCTATGTAAATATATGTCAGTGATAGTGCCTCTTGGGTTAATGGCACTTCTTGGAGTATATCTGCAATTATCATTCTCTTAACTTTATAATAAGGGAGTACTAATAAGAAGCTTATCAAGATTATCGAATATCCCTTCACTATTTCGTCTTTGACAAGCAATGAAGTATATAGTATAAATATAGAGAACATGAAGAGTGTACCACCTACAACGTGTAGTGGACTACAAGGAAGTGAAAAAAATAATACTGCAGCAAGCATAGTCAATAAGATTAATAATATTGTCCTTGCCCTGTTTTGGTTTACTCTGTTTACCCTTTCAAAGAATAACAGAGGTATTAAAACTAACAGCATATAACTTGTAAGGTATGCCATTACTTTGGGTTTGTACAACTCAGCCCGTAAACCAGTTAACTGGATCTTTTCGGTTTTTTTACTCTGCATCCCCTCTTCATGGTATCTAACTGTTATTTCAAGCATATAGTATAACGGCTCTGTGATAAAGCTTATCGGATTTTCTGTGATACACTCTTTTGAGCGTATATATATCCTCGACCTCGAATAGTTTGTCTTAATATCACAATACTTCTTTGTATAATTATCTCTTAAAATAATTTCATCTATTATTATCTTCGGGAATAAACTTTGATTCAATTTAATATGAATTACTTCCTCAGAAAATGCCTGATTACGCTTCTTCACATGATGATATATAGTCACCTTCTGGATATTTTCTTGATTAAATACTTGATTACCCTCATCATAAACTATCTTATTATATCTCCCCCAAAAGACCTCCACACCATCTCCTGTAACTATCAGAAAATTCACAAAAACGATAATTACAAGAAAAACCGCGATAATCTTCCAATTAAAAAACATTTTAATAAATTATTTATCGGAACATTTTAATATACGCCCCGCAATTTCCGATAACGGATTGGGGATATGTGAAGTTTTGCGATAGCAAAATTTGGGCGAAGGCTGAAAGCCGTAGCCGTATAGCCCTTGTTAGACGACCCGAAGGGCAAAATCCAGAGGATTTTGAGTGCGAGCGAGCCGTCATAATTCATTTGATTGTGAATTCTAATATTGTGATTTTAATTTATCGCTACTATCAAAACAATGATACATTTCACAAGTGTTGTCTGTATAAATCCTTAAGTTACATGTGGTTCCCTCAAAGTCACAGGCTGGAGGTACACAAACATCCTCGTATTCAAACATAATATAATTCTTAGTTATCTCTTTTAATCTATAATATGTTATCCACTCTTCACCATGGTAATATGTAATTGTATCCCCAAGACGCATTTCTATTTTATTCTCTTTCTCATCAAAAGGCTGCTTCGTAAAAAAACGTGGGGCTCCTCCATCATATATCTGTTCCACAGTGATACGGCTATTGTTTCTATCAATTATTTTAGGCACGATAATATTTTCACAGGATATTTTAGATATGCTTGTTTGTTGGTTAGTTAAAACCCACCATCCCCCAATTAACAAAATTCCAACAACCAAAACCCCAATCAAGATTTTAATTTTTAAGTTCATAATTTTCATCAATAAGTTATTTTACAAAGCTCTAATTCATAGATCTATCGCTCGCAGTATCTCTTTTCTTCTTGAAGGCTAAAATTATCAGGCAAGACAGAAAATACAGATAAATGATATCTAAGGGAAGATATAAAAACCATGCAAAAGCTGCACCACATAATGCAATATCGCCCTCAATGATCAGGCCCTGGACTAGGTTAGCAAAGATAAAAGAGAAAGGTCTTAATAGAGGATTAAAAATACCTTCGAGACCACACTTTCTGCACACTCTAATTCCATTCTCATCCAAAAAACAACTGGATGTTCTGAAAAAGCCAAAGAAAAAAAGTAAGACAAGTAAAGCTAAGAATAACACAAGTTTTACACGATCAGGTTTCAAAAACTCTTTAATTGTTTCTTTGTCCATGATAATTAAGTTATATTATATCTTTAAATAAATTTCTCCACAAATCGCCGAGTAATATGGTAGATAACTCCTTATATCCAGAGCACTTCGGATATCCCGCTAATTTGGTGGTATATACGAACCGGTTTGGATATTCCCTCTAATCTGGACTCACTTCAATAATTTTAAAAGAATCGCCTTCTGCGCATGTAACCTGTTTTCGGCCTGATCCCAGACTATGGAATTTGGACCATCTAAAACATCATCCGTAATTTCCATCCCCCTGTGTGCCGGAAGGCAGTGCATTACTTTACAGTCTTTTTTTGCATTTGCAAGAATTCTTTGATTGATCTGATATTTTTTGAATACCTCTACTCTCTTTTCCTCTTCCTTTTCATGACCCATACTGACCCACACATCTGTATAAATGAAATCGGCATCCCTCACTGCCTCATTCGGATCATTAATCACCTCTATCGTACATCCCGTTTTTTTGGAAATTTTAACTGCAGAATTCAGAATATATCTCTTAGGTTCATACCCCTTAGGGGATGCTACCTTCAGATTCATCCCCGTCATGGCGCATCCCAAGAGGAGAGAATGGCAGACATTGTTTCCGTCTCCAATATAAGAGATATTTATTCCCTTCAACTCCCCCTTAATTTCATATACCGTGAATAGATCTGAGATTGCCTGACAGGGATGCTCTAGATCTGAGAGACCATTTATGACTGGAACACTGGAATTTTTAGCCAATTCTGTTAATGTATCATGTCTATCAACCCTTGCTACTATGGCATCCACATACCTGCTAAGGACCTTGGCACTATCGGCGATGGTCTCCCCCCTCTCCAACTGAGTGCTATCTCTTGTTACATCTATAGTATGTCCACCAAGTTGCAGCATTGCACTTTCAAAAGAAATTCTGGTTCTGGTAGAAGGCCTCTCAAAGATCATCACCAAAGTCTTTCCTTTCAATTCCTCTCCGTATTCATCGGGATACCTTTTAATCTCTTCTGTGAATTTAATAATTTCCACTAATTCCTTAATAGAAAGATCATTCATAGAAAGCAGATTTTTCATATATTTCTTTATGTTTTAATAGATAAATATGCAGGGACTGGAACAGACCATTGAGGATATAAAGAAGATGAGGATTAGAGGGGCTTTAGATATTGCCATTGCCGCCGCCAAAGCCATGCACTTAGTAGTTAAAAAAGATGCTAAGGATACACAAGAATTGATAAAGAAACTTCGAAGTGCTGGGGAAAGATTAAAATCATCTAGACCAAGTGCGGTTTCTCTTCCCAATGCCGTGAACTATATCTTCTATATAGCTGAAAAAAATAAAGAACTGGAGATTGAAAAATTTAGAGAAAAGATTTCATCGGAGATTCAGAGGTTTGTAGAGAAACAAGAAAGGGCATTAAAGAAGATCGCGGAAATCGGCTCAAATCTAATCCAGTCTGGGGATGTAATTCTGACCCATTGCAATAGCGATACTGTGAATATGATCTTAGAAAAAGCGTGGAGGGATGGTAAGGGGATTGAGGTAATATGCACAGAAACGAGGCCCAGATATCAGGGAATAATAACGGTTAAAGAACTTTCATCCTCGGGAATCCCAACAACATTGATAGTTGACTCTGCAGTGCATTTGATAATGAGAAAATTAAAGGTGAACAAGGTTCTTGTTGGTGCTGATACAATATGTGCTAACGGAGATTTGATCAACAAGATCGGTACATCACAAATAGCTTTATGTGCAAAGGAATTGGATATAGATTTTATAGTAGCTGCGGAGTCTATAAAATTTTCCCCAGAAAGCGTTATGGGTTCTGTAGTTGAAATTGAAGAGAGGGATCCTTCAGAGGTTATTAAAGCAGAAAAACTCAAAGACGTCAGGGTTCTAAATCCAGTATTTGATATTACCGATGCGAGATACATAAGCATGATCATCACAGAATACGGTGTTATACCACCAGAAGCGGCATATCATCTCCTAAAAGAGAAGTTTGGATGGGAATTAGAACTATAAATTCGGATTTAAATTCGGATTCCAATCATTTGACCGAAGAAGGTATCCATAATATAACATCCAAGGAAAAACAAACCCAGGGATATGACAACCAGAAATGGTAGGAATTTAATCCCTTCCTTCCCATCTCCCTTCAGAACCAGACCTATTATTAATGAGCCAAAAATTGAGGATACTAACAGAGAGGCAATAGCAAATTCTTGCAGGAATTCGGGTCTTATTTGAATGTTTGTCATGGATATGGGTGCAGATCCACCCATGGCTATCTCCGAGGGTATTTCTCCACCGATCTTTGTGCTCATGCTTATCAGAACCTTTACCAAGAAGGATGACATAGCAAATAATAATGGGGCAGCAAGGCCAATTGCTATGAAGATGAAGATGACATACATCAGAACGCTGGCACTGATTTCCTTTTGAATCATCTGTTGATCCCTGAGGTCACTGGCGGTTTGATCTAGGAGGTCCGCTAATTTCCCTCCAGATCTAATGCTGTTGACAATTAAATCCATGGTCTTACTTAAGGCTTCAGATTTTATCCTTTGGTTTGTTTTTAACAATGCTTCGGTTAGGTTGCCTCCAGTCATGGTTTCTCTACCTATTCTTTTTATTTCATCTGCCAAGGGGCCAAATTCTGGTCTCGCCGCTAATAGCAGTGCCTTGTCTGTAGTTAAACCCGCCCTAATATTTGAGGACATTAACTGCAAAGCATCCGGAAGAATCGTCTCTACGAATCTGGCCTTTGAATCTACAGAGAAGAGAATCCAGAGATAGAATGCTGCTTCAATTACCGCAAAGGAGGCTATGAAGCCCAAGATAAATGGCAATATATTGAACAAACTGATGATGTAACCCGAGTAAAGACTGAATGCCATACCGAAGAGTAGAATAAAGCCTAAGAGTTTGTTAGGATCTATCTTGATGGTAGAATACATTATCAATTGGTTGAAATCTTTCTTTATCCTTCTTGGGAAAAATCTCGTTAAAAATGTATATATGTCCATTCTTTTAACGGCAATGACACTTTAATATCAACTTTATACTACATAACCCCGTTCCGTTAACACACTAACGACACTCTACTGTATGCTTGGTTGGTGAAGCTATTGGTTTTGTCAATTCTCTACCAATATCATCCGATTAAATTGGGTCTTTTTGATCTTATGACACTCATGAAAATAAATTGCATTAAGACTACCCCACCTAACAATAGCCAGAATGTCTGTTCATTCCCTATCCTCTCCATCCCCGGAAAGGTCGAGAGGATAATCATAACGGTAATGCCAAGAGAGGGGATAATTACAGCGATCATCATGTACATCATAGCCAATGGATTAAGGATTGATTTGTACCTCCCAATTTGAACCAATTGTTCCTTGGAAAGAGAATCTATAATGCTTGCAAGATTTTCACCGATGTCACTACCAGATTTTATAGCATTTAATAATTGCCAGATGGCTCTCCTGAAATAGAGTGAGGGGTTCCTAATTGCCAACTCTTCAAGGGTATCTACTACCGGTACTCCCGCCCTGCTCTTTTCTATGACAATTTTAAATTCATCTGATATTTGGCCATATTTCCCGGTAGCTATAGAGACAAAGGCATCAAATATTGGGACACCAGATCGTATCTGAACCAAGATGGTTCTCAGGGCAAATAAAAGATTTCTTTCCAGATCCCTGATCCTTCTATTTACAATTACCTTGGGATATGCCACTAACTGTACATAAGACAGAATCCCTATAAAAATTCCTATTATGGGACCAAAACTGAGGAATTCCTTAGTTCCCAGTGAAAGAATGAAGGTAAGGATTAATGATGATATAATAAAAAGTGTTGAAGAGATAAAGAAACAGATAGCCAAATATTCCCTAGCGGTAATGTTATATTCCTCATCAATACCAGATTGCTTTAGATGCAGGGCCGTGTAGGGTGACACCCTGAGTAATAGATCACCTACCGCTATGAAGATACGTGAAAAATTCCTTATTCCATGCGAACTCAAAAAGCCTATTTTAGTTGCCATATTAGAAGTATTAACTTACTGAAATAAAAATGTATTAGAGGGTATGGGAAAAATTAAAAGAAGTCTATTCCAACAACTCCTTGGGGCTCTGGTCATTATTCACCACATCTATGACAGTTTCTGTATCAACATAATAGCGATTCATTACCTTCCCTACTTCCTCCACCTGACGAACATTGTTTTTTACTAACCATTCCAGTATCTTTTTTTTCATTTCTATTTCTCCTCGCACCTCATCTACTGAAAGTCCTGTATGAGCACCGATCTTTTCATAGAGTGCAATATCTTCTGTAGACGCTTTTATACTGTCTGTCCTTGGATCCCATCTATAGAGGATGCTGGGCCTAAATGTTAATTCTCTAACGGTAGTAGGGCTTGGAATAAATTCACCGATCTCAAATACCCTTCTAATTCCCCTCCTTCTGTCCCTGAACATTACAACATTTAGATGCACAGAGTCGAGCATACTCTCTGGAATACTGATGGGGGGATTAACTAATCTGTTAATAGTCTGAGCACAGGTATCTGCATGTAATGTCGAATAGACAGAATGTCCTGTATGCATGGCTTCAAAGAGGACTTCTGCCTCCCTCTGCTTTCTGATCTCACCCATTATTATCCTATCGGGTCTCATCCTCAGGGAATTTACTAAGAGATCTAACATCGTTACTTCACCCTTCCCTTCGGGATTTGGCTCTCTTGTGGTCAGAGGGCACCAATAAAGAAATTTAGGTAGTTGTAATTCTCTAGTATCCTCAATAGATATAATCCTGTGGTTTGGAGGAATGAACGGCATGCAGATATTCAGAAAGGATGTCTTTCCAGAACCTGTGCCTCCGGAGATGATCATGTTCATTTCATATTGGATTACTAGCCAGATCAGGGCCAAGACTTCTGAACTTACCGTTTTATTTTGAATAAAATCGGTCACGGTCCAGGGATCACGAGCAAATTTTCTTATAGTAATGGTATTGCCCTTGGTAGAGATGGGAGCTAATGTGGCATTAACCCTGTCTCCAGTCACGAGATGGGCATCCAAAAGAGGGCTTAGGGTGGTGATCTCCCTACCAACCCTTCTGGCTATGGTATTGGCGTAGTTTAGAATTTGACCCTCCGATTCCGAAGTAATATTTGTCCTTAACCATCCATATTTCTTGTGATAAACCCTTATAGGCTCCTTGGTAGAATTTACAACAACCTCTTCTATATAATTGTCATCAAGAAAAAATTCCATATCCCCCAAGCCAAGGAGCTCATGAATCAGGTTTAGAATGAAGTGATCCTTAACAGCCTGATCCAGTTTTGGAAGTTCTTTCGTTAATAGGGCATCAGCATCTTTCTTGAATTCTTTTTTTAATTCACTCATTAATTTGGGATCAAGGACATCACTAACGTTCATATCCACTGCCCCTATCAGTCTCTCTTTAATGTCATCCAGAAGTGCTTTCGTAGCTATATCAACCTCGGGGATGATAAGTTTATAGAATGGAATGTAATCCTTCTCTATTATATTAACCCTAGTTTTCACACCATCTGAGTCTATTTCATAACTCTCTATCAGCTTCTCCTCTTCTTCTTTAGATTTCTCTTGTGATTTTTTATCCTTTTCCATTTTTTATGAATTAGATTGTATTTGATAAGATTCAATAAGTTTATTTGTTTTATTGGATAAATACAAAAATTATTTTAGAGAACATTATACCTTCCCCTTTACCTTTCTGATCTCCGGTTCGCCTATGGCTGAATAATGTAGTTCCACAAGGTCATGCTCCTCCAGAATCATTGCCCAGCTCTCTATCTGAGATCTACTGACACCTAATCTACGGGAAAGTTTATTATCTATCTTCAATTTTTTATACTTTTGTACCAATTTATATAATTTGTCTATAGATGTCTCTACCTTGCCCACATCCTCGATCTTTTCTCCTGGTTTTTTCTTTCCTATTTTGGATATCCTTCTCCTAAGTGCTAGATCCTCCATCTGTCTCCTTCTTTTTAATTCAGTGAGCCTTTCCATTTTTATATCATCAAACTCAACTAAAGGTTTTTTCTCTTCCGGAATCTCTTCTCTCCTTAACTGAATTTTTTCTTCTTTTTTTGATGAAAAGATTTCTGGGAATTTGCGTGCAAAATCTACCAGGTTAAAGCCCTCCTCTGTTTTCAATTCCTCTATCTCTGGTTTTTCTCCCCTCACAAAGGATTCAGGACTTGTTTTCTTTGCCCATTCCTCCATCTTTAATCTAATCTTCAGTCCAAGATATGAAAATGGTATAGTATGAGTCAACAAAGCCTCCCTATTTCCTTCCTTCACTTTTTCCATATCTTTATCACTAAATGCATATACCTCCAAATCTCCCTTAGTGCCAGAAAGCCTTTCCTTTATCTGAAGGATTGCCTCTTCCCCGAAGATAATCGTCTCATTATCTATATCCTCAAATGACGCAGCTATTACATTTCCATTTTCCAGTAACAAACCGGCAGTATACAATTTTTCATTTATTTTACCATAGAGGCGCATTACACCTTTAAATTCCTTAGTTAGGGATTTACAAAAATTCAAGAATTCTTCTTTGGTATTGGTAAGTACCTGCTCTCCTCGAGGCATAGACTCCCCCCCAAATTCCCTCCTTTTTTTTACAATGTCATGTAGACCCATCATGATATATGATTATATACCATACATCTCTAGTACCTTGTTGTACTGTTCAAAATCATCTGATTTGGAAAATTTATCTATGGCTTCCTCGGGCAATTTCTCAAGCAGCTTATCCATCTCCATCAACACCTTCTTAGTATTCTCTTTGACATACTCCCTCTGCTCTGTCTTTCCTTGATAGTTAAAGACCACTTCATGTAATTTTTTGTATTCATCGAAATTTTCAGATGCAACAAACTTCTTCTTAGCGTCCATAGTTAACTCTCCAATTAATCTATCTATTATCCTTAGGGTCTTTTTTAATTCATCTATCTCCTCCTCAGTCCTCTCTTTTATCTTTTTCTCCTCCTCAGTCCTCTCTTTTATCTTTTTCTCAGTCCTCTCTTTTATCTCCATAAAATTCTCTTCTATAGGTTTCTCTATTGGAATTTCTCCCCGCTCTCCAAGGTGCTTTGTTATCATGCTTAGAAATTCAGATGGTGGCCTTCCATTTTTTTCCAATTTCTCGATTAACTCCCGCTCATCTCT
>QMZG01000037.1 GCA_003663045.1 Candidatus Altarchaeales archaeon | reverse complement strand
TCCTCTCCCATTTATGAATTAATGCTGGACATGATCGGTAGGGTTCTTGGACAGAATCCAGAGCTTTATGCTTCTATACAGATGCAAAATCCAAGGATTCCGAGAATTCATGAAGTATTCTTAGAGACAGCCTCCGAGCTCTGTGATTCTGTGAAGAGGAAGGATGAAGAGAAATTCATGAAGATAATGAAGGACGCTGCCAGACACTTTGATGATGTGAACAGGGCAATGGGAAGGTCAGACAAGGCAATCTACTCTCTGGTTTCGGAACTGGATTATCTGAAGGATTCTCTGGGCAAGGAACTCTGTCTCAGGCACATATACTCTGGAAAGATTCATCTTGGAATTGTAAAATCAGTAACTCCAGAAACAGTTATCCTGGATGACAATGGAAAAGTATCCGAACTAAAGATTTCCAATATTCAGATCCTTAGTGATGATGATAGGATAAAACATAAGATGAAAATCCTTGGGGTAGTGAGCAGAGATTTTTCTGTGATTCTGGATGAGAATGTAGATGAAAAATTTATCTTAGAACTTCTGAAAAATTATGATGAGAATATTGCAGAAGGAGAGATAAAGGATATCTACAGGGGAAAGCAGATAGGGGAGGGTAAGAAGAGCGTTTGCTTTGGATTGGAATTGATTGATAGTAATGTGAAGGAAACAGAGGAAAAGATCGGGGAATTCTTCCGGAGGATTGGGGGAAGATTGAGGTGAGGGGAAGAAAGGTTATAATTTATTCCATCCTTCTAAATATTTACAGTATCAAAATCTTATGGTGATAAAAATGGCAAAACTCTACTACGACAAGGATGCCGATCTCGGCATCTTGGAAGGAAAGACTGTAGCGATAATTGGCTACGGAAATCAGGGATCTGCACAGGCACAGAATATGAGGGATTCCGGATTGGATGTTATTATTGGATCGAGAAAGGGTAGGGGTTATGACTCTGCCAGTGAGGATGGCTTTGATGTTATGCCCATTGATGAAGCGGCGAAGAAGGCAGACATCATCCACATTTTAATCCCAGATGAATTTCAGGCAGATGTATATAAGAAAGACATACAGCCAAATCTGGAAGAAGGTAATGCCTTAATGTTTTCTCACGGCTTTAATATCCGTTTTAGGTGCATCACTCCTCCAGAGAATATTGATGTGATCATGGTTGCCCCCAAGGGTCCGGGAATCATGGTAAGGCAGACTTACGTAGATGGCTTCGGAACCCCAGCCTTAATTGCGGTGGAGCAGAATTATACGGGAAGGGCAAAGGAAACTGTTTTAGCATTAGCAAAGGCTATTGGCTCCACAAGGGCTGGGGTTTTGGAGACCTCTTTCACTGAGGAGACTGAAACTGACTTGTTCGGGGAGCAGGTTGATCTCTGCGGTGGTGTAACAGAGATGATAAAGGCATCATTTGATATTCTCGTGGAGAATGGATATCAGCCGGAGCTTGCATATTTTGAGACCCTGCATGAATTGAAATTAATTACCGACCTGATTCAGAAGGGCGGTTTGGAATATATGTGGACCTGTGTATCCAATACTGCTGAATATGGCGGTAGAACCCGGGGCAAGAGGGTGATCGATGAAAGGGTCAGGGAGAATATGAGGAAAATCTTGAGGGACATACAGAGTGATAAATTTGCTCGGGAATGGATCGATGAATGTAAAAAGGGAATGCCAAACCTGAAGAGGATGAGAGAAGAGGATTCTCAGTTGGAGATTGAAAAGGTCGGAGCGGAGTTGAGGAAGATGTTCATCAGAAAATGAGCATAGTTGGGTATGATTCTCTATAATAAAGCATAATAAATAAAATGTCTATTCTTGTTACGGGCGGTGCGGGATTTATCGGTTCTCATGTAGTTGATAAATTGGTAGAAACAAAGAAGAGGGTTATTTGCATAGACAACCTGGATCCATTCTATGATCCAGAGATTAAAAGGAGAAACATTAAGCATAACCTGAAGAAAGAAAATTTTAAATTCTTTGAGATTGATATCAGGGATAGGGAAAAATTGCGGGATATTTTCCAAAAAGATGAGATAGATAAGGTCATTCATTTGGCTGCAAAGGCGGGCGTAAGGCCTTCTATCGAAAACCCCCTTGTCTATGAAGAGGTAAATGTCAGGGGTACAATAAATCTACTGGAATTAAGTAGAGAATACGAGGTTAAGAATTTCATCTTCGGTTCTTCCTCTAGCGTATATGGAATAAACAAAAAGGTTCCGTTTAGTGAAGATGACAAAGTAGAAAAACAAATTTCACCCTATGCCGCCTCAAAAAGAAGTGCGGAGTTGTTTTGTCATACCTACAGTTATCTATATAAAATTCCCATTACCTGTCTTCGATTTTTTACAGTTTATGGTCCCAGACAGAGGCCAGAAATGGCAATACACAAATTCACAAGGCTTATAGATCAAGGAAAAGAGATTCCAGTGTTTGGTGATGGAAGCTCAAAGAGGGATTATACATATATTGGTGATATTGTGGATGGGATTATCAATTCATTGGAGAAGAGATTTGATTTTGAGATCTTTAATCTTGGAAATTCTAAAACTGTTGAATTAAGATACCTGATAGAATTGATCGAGGAGAATTTAGGAAAAAGGGCCAAGATCAAGCAGTTGCCCGATCAGTTGGGAGATGTCCCAATAACCTTTGCTGATATATCAAAGGCTGAGAAACTCCTGGAGTATAAGCCAAGGGTTGAGATAGAGGATGGAATTAAGAGGTTTGTTGAATGGTATAAAGAGAATAGGAATGACTGAGATCTCGGTGGTAATTCCAGTACTGAATGAAGAGGAGAATATTCCTGAGCTGTATTCAGAGCTTAGGGATGTGCTTGAAAAACTGAATAAGCCTTATGAAATAATCTTCATAGATGATGGTTCTACTGATAATAGCTTTAAAATCCTCAAAGAAATCCATGAAAAAGACAATAAAGTAAAGGTCATAAAATTCAGAAGGAATTTCGGGCAAACACCTGCTATAAGTGCGGGTTTTGATCACGCCACTGGGAGTATTATAATTACGATGGATTCTGATCTGCAGAATGACCCCAAGGATATTCCAAAACTTCTAGAAAAGATTAATGAAGGCTATGATGTTGTTTCAGGATGGCGGGCTAACAGAAAGGACCCTTTTTTAACTAAAAAAATCCCATCTAAAATTTCCAACTGGCTAACGAGAAGGTTAACGGGGGTTGATATTCACGATTTTGGATGCACTTTAAAAGCTTATAGAGGGGAGATTTTGAAGGATGTTAAACTTTATGGGGAAATGCATCGCTTTATTCCAGCCATAGTTTCTTGGAAAGGTTTTAAAGTTTCTGAAATCCCTGTAGAGCACCACTCCAGAAAATTCGGAAAAACGAAATATGGTACTTGGAGGATAATGAAGGGTTTTTTGGATTTATTAGTTGTGACTTTTTGGCAGAAATATTCAACAAGACCAATTCATTTATTTGGAGGTTTGGGTTTATTATTAAGTTTCTCTGGGTTTTTAATTGGTTTATATTTAAGCATAATCAAATTTTTTTATCATCAAGGAATTTCTAATAGACCCTTACTGCTTTTGGGAATTTTAATTATTATTCTTGGAGTGCAATTTATAATTTTTGGTTTATTGGCTGATATTATGGTTAGGGTTTATTACCAGGAGGAGAGGCAGTATAATATTGAGGGGATTTTAGGTTAACAGGAAGTTTTATTGGAAATTCATAATTTTTCGGTATTGGCTTCTTTGTAGGTACCGATATCTTCTTATTCTTTTCCCATACAGTAGCGTAGGGTGTCATAGCAGACCCAGATGCGGTTGTGGGGATTGCTATAACCCTCTTATCCTTAGAGATAACTTTTGCTGTATCTATAACGCTTCCGCCACCAATTCCAATAATTACATCCTTATCAGTCTTTATCTTTAAAACCTCATTTGTAGGCGGTCTTCTAACTTCTAAAAATTCAACATCTCTGTAGTTTTTGGCTACTAATTTTGCATATTCTTTTGTATGCTTGCTGTGAACTATTAGGGCTGTTTTATTAACCATTTCTCTTTTTCTTTAAGAGAGTAAAATAGGGGTATGTAATCTTATCGTGTTTGAACTTAAAATCCAACAAATGCCTTCAGAGATTTTCTTTTCGATAGCTCCATCTTGAGTGAGCGAATCCCATTCTTTCTTGGGAATTCTCCAATCATGGCCGTATCTAAAGGCTATAGTCATTAACATAAATATTTAATCATATCCAACTTGAATCTTCTTGTTCTCAAATACTTGCCAATTTCTTCTTTATCTCTCTAAATGTTGAATGGATTTTATTCCCAATACATCCTTATCTGATAGTTTTCTTGGCTTACCAGATCTTGGTCTTGTTCTGATACCCTTCAATCCCTCTTTTTCAAATCTATGCTTCCAGTAGATTACTTTACCCTGCGAAAAACCAAACCTCCTAGCTACAGAGCGGGTGGATTCTCCCCTCCTTAGCTCGATAACGATCAATATTCTCTCCCGAATATATGAGTCCTTCTCCTTCTTATAATTGTCCTGCAATATTTTTATACCTACATCCATAGTATCAATCACCACTTGATACTTAGGTGTAGGCAGTATAAAATAGATTAAAAATTAAGGTCGTTTACTATAGATAAGGTAGGAGAAATATGATCGAAGAGAGGTAGAATGAAAATTCTAATGTTGAATTATGAATTTCCACCAATAGGTGGTGGAGCATCCCCTGTAACATATTATCTCTGTAGAGAATTGGTTAAATTGGGTGTAGAGATAGATGTAATAACAATGAACTATACCGGATTAAAAAAATTTGAAAAAATTGATGGGATTAATCTCTATAGAGTACCTTGTTTGAGGTCTAAAAAGGAGATCTGTCACACTCATGAGATGTTTTCCTATGATATCTCAGCATTCTTTTTTGTTTTAAAACTGATGAAAAAGAACAGATATGATATAAACCACACCCATTTTATAATACCATGTGGCTTAGTTTCTTACTTATTAAAAAAATTCAATGGTATACCTTATGTAATAACCTCTCACGGTTCTGATGTCCCTGGCTATAATCCTGATAGATTTTCCCTTCAGCATAAATTGCTTAAGTCCATTTGGGAGAGGATAGTTAAAAATGCTAATCAGATAATAACACCTTCAAATGACTTAAAGAATCTCATCCTGAGAAATATAAATACTGACAACATAACAGTTATCCCTCATGGTTTTTACTTTGAAGATTTTAAACCAAGAAAAAAGCAAAGGAAGATACTACTTGTGAGTAGATTATTCAAAAGAAAAGGATTTCAATATTTTTTAGAGGCAATTAAAGATCTTGATATGGATTATGAGATAAATATTATTGGTGATGGTCCATATAAAGAGGAATTAATGAAAAAGGCAAAAGAAGTCAAACCAAAAGTAAACTTCGTTGGATGGTTGGACAATCGTTCTCAGGAGTATAAAAAATTTTTTGAAGAATCTTCCATATTCGTTTTTCCATCCTCTCAAGAAAGTTTTGGTGTCATATTACAAGAAGCTATGGCAGCTGAATGTGCAATAATAACCAGTAACATAACGGGTTGTCCTGAGGTAGTTGGGAATACGGGAATACTGGTAAATCCTAAGAACCCGGGAGAAATAAGAGAGGCGTTACTTATGCTCATTGAAAATGATAATTTAAGAGAGAGATTAGGTAAAAAAGCAAGAAAAAGAGTTGAAGAGAAATTCTCTTGGAAGGAAATTGCAAGTCGATATCTAAATATTTATAAAGATATTTTAGAGTAAGTTAACTCTTCCTTCTAATCCTTAAAATTCCAAAGAACCCCCATATCAGAAAATATAAAAATAGGACTATATGAACTCCAAATCCGGATGCTATGGCCATCTCCTTGGGAATACCTAAGGATATAAATGAAATCGCCCAGGCCCCCTCCATCGTTCCAAATCCACCAATGCTCTGAATTGGTAAGATGGTTGTGAATATTGAGAACGTGGATCCCAGTATAACAATCCACAAATCTATATTCATATTCATTCCTTTAAGCAGGACATAATTCATGGAATAGAGTGAAGACCATATAAAGATTGAAAATATAAGGGAATATAATATTGTATTTTTTGACCGAATAGAATTAAAACCGTTCACCGTTTCACCCATTTTTTCCAATAGGAATTCCATAAGATGAAATTTCATCAAACCCAGTTTCGAACAGAAATCTTTAACGATCTTGACAAGTTTATCGCCATAATATAAGGAGGATATCAAAAATAAAACAACGAGCGCGAGTAAGAGAGTAACACCTAAAATAGCATTCGATACTATCAATGGCAGATCCTTTACCATAAATGTAGAGATAAAAAATAACAGGAAAATTGAAATGAAATCAAATATCCTAGCGAGCATAAGGGTAGCAATTCCCTCACTAGTTTGAATCTTCTCTACCTTTTTCAGAAGATAAACATATGAAAACTCACCGGTTCTTGCTGGAAATAGATTATTGCTCATGTTATGGATGCAGACAATCGAAAAAAGGTCTTTAATACCCACTTTCCCATCCAGAAGTATATCAAATCTCAGGGTCCTCAGTAGATAACTGATGGAGTAGAGAATAAAACCAAGTAGAACATAAATTGGTGAAATAGAAGAGATAACAAGGAGAATATCTCTTATATCTATTTGTGATAAAAGTACTGCTAACAATAAAATAGTTACCACTGCCGGGAGAATTATCTTTTTTTTCATTTCTCAACATTCACATAATACATTCTCTGGATTCCCTTGGTGTACTCGTAATCCCTGTGATTGATATTTTTGCTCTGAATAATGGAATTTAGTTCATTCTCATCGAATGTTCCGCCTTTTTTGAGTAGATAATAAACCGGGATATTTCCTTTACTACTTCTTACAAATGCAATTTGTTTTAATGAGTAGTGATTTTTTATATAACTCCAAGAGTCCTCATATGGTTTACTATATACCTCAAAGCATACTTGCCCCCGAGGATAGCAAAAATTGTATGTAAAAACCCAGGAAGCATTTAACTTCTCTTCTGCAAATTTTATATCCTCAACCGTTCTGGGAATCCCTCTCGTGCCTTTCATATCTGCGTGCCACAGAAGACCATAAGCCTGATGAGAAGAATGCATCACCCACTCCCCAGGAGATTTATGTTCCTTTAAGTATTCACCAGCAACATCCAAACCAAAGAATTGGGTGTCAAATTGCCGATTTGCACTTTCTCGCATAGGGGGGAAGAGAACGACAAGTAAAAGGAAGATGATGATAAGATTCATGAAAGGTACCCCTTTACCTTCCACTTTTAATCTTTGGCTAAAATCACCAATCTTAACTATGAAATAAGATATAAACATAACTACAAAGGGGGCTACTGGAAATTGATGATAGCTATGCCCCTCTAATTTCCCAGCCATTATGAATATAAAACCCATTATCCCCACAAAGCAACCCAGTAAAAATTTTTCACCAGTATTTCTTTTTTTGAGGTGTATATATCCTACTAATAACAAAATTACCCCTAGAATGGCAAAATAAAATCCGAGCATGGTGTAATTATCTCTAATATAAGATTCCATCATTTTCCACCAGTGAGATGTAAGAATTTTTTCTGGCTGGATATATGATGATACCTTGGAATGTGTTGAAAACTCTTTCGCCACTATCTGAGTAGAGTAAATGTACCATGTGGGAAACATTAGGAATATCAAGAAGGCTGAGAGATATTGTTTGAAATATTTTCTCCAACTCTTTATTCTCCCAAAAGGGAATATAAAAAGTATGGGTATTATGCCAACTAAAAAAGAGTATTTAGTCATTGTAGAAAGAGTAATGCAAAAAGATGCTAACACAAAATACCACCATTTTTCATTATCTATCCACTTAAGATAGAAAAATATGGAGAAAAGCATCAATGGTAGCCCCATGTTCACCAATTGGAAGTTGTGTGCATAGAAAACAAAAAGCGGTGAAATTGATGTCAAGAAAGAGGATACTATTGCAATATCCTCTCTGTTGAATAATTTTTTAATGATAAAGTACATTAAAATTATGGAAATGGTACTTGCCAGTATCGTTATCATTCTCGCAACCCATAGTTTAATCCCGAAGATCATAAAAAAGACCCCACCAAGTATAGAGACAAGTGGAAATGTATCCGAATGTGCTCCAGAGGGATCATAACGGAGCCCTGGATAATCCCAGACTGGAACAAAGAAGCCATACTTAAAAAATCCATCTCTTGCGAAATTTCTCGCTTCACCCAAGTAATGCTCATCCTTCCAGTTATGATACCCAATCACAGGATAATCAATGTGATAAATCCTGAGATAGAATCCAAGAATAACTATGGCAATGAGTAGAACTATAGGAATGTAACTTGTGTGAATCCTCACAGATTTCTCAGATTTCTTCCAGTAATAATCGCCATCACTCTCAATAATCTCATCCTGAAGCATCGATTTCAGTTTTCTCTTCAGTTTCTTTTTATTTATATTCAATTCCGATCGTATTTCATCCAGGGTTTTCTTCTCGGTAAGAAAATCAAGGATATCCTCTTCTAGCATTTTTAATTTATATTCGACAGAAATTAAAAAAGAAGAATCGATACGAATTCAGAGTCTACTTATATCTATGACCTCTACACTACCCACACCATTCAACCCCCTTACCCGGGATTCTATCTCCTCCATACCCCCTTTACTGTCATTCAGAAGGATCACTACCTCCAGAGAATTTAAGCCAAAGGCAACTGGTTTTACTTCAGTTTTATGAATCTTACCAAATTGTTTAACGATCTCCTCCAAATCCTCTTTAATAGACTCGAGATCAATCCCTGGATCTGTGGGCATTATCCTTAAAGTAGTTACAACATTCAATTCCATATTAACCTCTGGATATTACCGGCTTAATGACGATCCTCATAGAACCTGGCAATTTCATGATTGCGGTTTTCAGGGCTTTTTTCACGGTTCTTATAGTTTCTTCACTCTCGTTTATGTATACACTCAGGACTGCTTGATTCTTCTTCATTCTTGCAGCCGTACCCATGGGCTTTCCGAATGCCCTTCTCATTCCCTCTTGCACCCTGTCAGCTCCAGCACCCGTGGCCAGGACATTTTCTCTAAGGATATGATGGGGATAGACCCTGATCTTGAACCTATAATTATTTGAACCCACCTTCTCCTCCAGAATCTTATTGACAGTAATCCTTGATGCCTCTAATGCATTGTGTCTGACCTGTATTTTTTCATTTGTAACTACTGAAATTTCTGTATCAAATTTCGCCGAGAGATTGCCCATCTCATAACGATTTATCTTCGATCCGGGAATTCCAGTAATAAATGAATCTTGGGGATTATTAGCTACCCTTGTATATGCGGGACTGTCCCACTTATAGCACTTTGCTGGTCTTAAACCCATTTTATGATATTATTTTATTATTAAATGCATAGAATCTAATAACTTTAGATTGGGTATTTAAAAATTACAAGAGAATGAAAAACAACTGTTCTATCCAGTGACATACCTTACACTTTTTCCTTAAAATATAGTTCGCAAGGTATTAAATAACCGATTCCTTGATGTGGTCTTTCATAGTTCCAATGATGGAT
>QMZG01000036.1 GCA_003663045.1 Candidatus Altarchaeales archaeon | reverse complement strand
GAATTTTGCAAGGTATCGGGGAAGGGGAGACTACAGAGTTTTCCATAAACAATAAAAAAGCCACTGTGATCGATCTCGGTGTCGGGGTAAAAATTGATGATGGATTATCAAAAGAAATTGGGATATCTGTAGCAGAAGCCACCATGGGTTCTTTAGGAAAGGTTAAAATAGAGGGGGATAGGGTAAATGTGGAAATTCCCGAGCATCCAGTTATCGCTACCCTATGCTGTCAGTTGGCTGGCTGGTCTGTAGAGATCGAGGGAAAGAAAAAACTGGGTTCTGGACCGGCGAGGATCCTTGCAAATAAGCCAAGGGAGATAATTGATGGGGTTGGTTATCATGAATCTTCAGAGAGATCTTCACTGATCCTTGAGACCGATATTCTTCCCAATAAAAAAACCTGTGAGAAAATTTTAGAGGATACAAAATCCAATGAATTAATAATTGCCGCATTTAGGGATGACACAATTATTGGATTAATAAATGTACTGGCAAGAATCGTGGAGGTAGGGATATTCAGGCTTTATAACCTCGGCTATGATGTAAATAGAATTGTTTCTGCTAAAGGCAATGTTCCAATACCACCATTCACCAGGGAGATGATGTTTACATCAAATGATGCCATCATCTATCATGGCACGGTTTCATTGAAGGTAAATGGCTGGGATTCTGAGATAACTGAAAAGGCAGTCTCAAAATCTTCGATGGTTTATGGAAAATCCTTCAAGGAAATATTTCAGGAGGCTGGAGGAAATTTTTACAGGATAGATCCAGAGATATTCGCTCCAGCTAGGTTGAATGTAACCGATCTAAGGGGGGGAAAGGAATATTCTGCCGGGGTTCTGCGTAGAAATAAGAATCCAGAGCATGGGCCCTAATCTCTCCCCAATTTCTCACACAACCTGCTCATTGACTTGTAGAATTTTCCATTATCCACAAAAGGCTTCCTGCTCATGGATGATCTCTGCACTTCCTCTGAATATGGAATCGTATGGAAGATGTCAAATTTTTGCGATATGTACTGGAAGTCATCACGGCTCCTGGTTTTATTAGCAACTACATAGGTTTTAATTCCCAGTTGATTTGAATAACTCAGTAATTTTCTTGTCACGGAGACGGAGCCATAGTTGGGTTCGGTTATAGCGAGAACGGCATTTATTCCTTTTAATGTACATTGGTTCATTATCTCCAAGGAGGTACCCACATCCATGATTACCGTTTCGCTCCTTTTTAGAATAATCTCTTGGAATAGTGCTCTTAAAAGGGCATTCTCGGGACAAAGGCAACCTGACCCAACCTTCTCTACCACACCAGAAACCAATAAACTGAGATTTCTTGAAACCCTTCTGCTATATCTATCAACTATATCCTTGACATATGGTTTCATCCTGATAAATCTACTGGGCAATCTGGAACGTTCATTCGCCAAGCCCTTCATCTTACTTATTGGGGGTATTCCCTCATATCCAAAGAATTCCGACAGATTCAGATTTGGATCGCTATCTACTGCTAATACATTTAACCCCTCAGTGGCGTAAATCTTTGCTAAATGTGCTGCTATAGTCGTTTTTCCAGAACCACCCTTACCAGTTATTGCAATCTTCAAGACCTTCACCATAAAAAATTTGAATTATAATTTTGGAAATACTACTATTTATTTAAATACACAATCTATAATGATAAATCATTATAAAATGAGGAACAAAAATGGTGGAAATAAAAATTGACATAGAAAAATGCACTGGTTGCGGAACTTGTGTTGACACCTGTCCTGTAGGTATTTATGGATTGGATAATGACAAGGCAGCTATAACTGGAAATATAGAGGAGTGCGTTGTCTGTAGGGCATGTGAGAGTTCCTGTCCCGTGGGGGCTATAGAGGTGGTGGGATAAAATAACCCTCTTGCCTAAAGGCTGTCGTATCATTGCGAAGTTGTGATGAAAAATAAAAAATTAATTTATGGAATTTTAGTTATTGTGTTAATTATTGTAGGGGCAGGTTTGTTTGTATATTTAAGCAAATCAACAATTACTCAGAGAGAAGTAGAAGAACCTCCTGAATCAACAATAGAAGAGGAACTTCCCGAAAAAGAAACAGGCGTTCCCAATCCTGCTGTAGTTTATTGCAAAGATTTAGGATACAATTATGAAAATGGGACATGTATTTTTCCTGATGGAAGTGAATGCAAGATGTGGGATTTTTATAGAGGGAAATGTGGACAGAAATTTACTTTTTGTGAACAACAGGGGTTTAAGATAGAAAACAGAATTGATAATATGGGTACTTGGATTGCAGAATATGCTGTTTGTATTTTTGATGATGGTTCCGAGTGTCTGGAACAAGATTATTTTGAAGGCAAATGTAAACCTTCTGGATGTAAAAAATGGAAAATGTCAGAAGGTGGATGTATAAAATCTCAATGATTTATTAAGAAACTGACGGTTGAATTTCTGCTCTAATTTTTGTACCGCTACTGGGTTATCTCGTGAAAAGTTGTTTTATTTTTTCAGAGTGTATATATTACTAACATAGAAGCGAGGGTAGAACAAAGATATTTCCAGAGAATAGAGGGGCTTGAGGACAAAAGAGAATTCATTTTTAGGAAGTGGATGTGAATGAATAAGCAAATTATAATTGTGGGGATCATTGCATTTATCCTTGGATTGGGTATCGGGCTTGGTCCTGATTACTCCACCTGGAAGGATAAAATCGTTTGCAATGAGCCGTATATCCTAGTTGGAACTAACTGTTGTTTGGATAGTAATGATAATAAGATTTGCGATGTGGATGAAACTACAACGACTACATCATTGCCATCCTCAACACCAATACTCATTGTAACAGAAGTTGAGGACGGGGACACAATAGTCCTATCAAATGGGGAAACTGTAAGGTTGCTTGGCATTAACGCTCCTGAAAGAGGCGAATATTGTTCTCAGGAGGCTACTGAAAGGTTAAAAGAACTCGTAGATGGAAAAAAGGTCAGACTGGAAAGTGACATAGAAGATAGAGATATGTATAACAGGCTACTCAGATATGTTTATGTTGACAACACATTTGTTAATGTGGAGATGGTTAGAGGAGGATATGCCCATGTTTACTTGTATAATGATACTATAAAATATAAGGATTTACTTGTAGAAGCAGAGAATAAAGCCAAGATGGCAAAAAGATGCTTATGGAGTAAACCAATGATACCATGTGCAGATTGTATAATAATATCAGATCTCCACGAAGATGCCAAAGGAAATGATTGTGAGAACCTTAACGACGAATATGTAACCTTTAAAAATGTTTGTACTTTTTCGTGTGAAATGACCGGATGGACTGTTAAAGATAAATCATCCAGATCCCCCTACGAATTTTCAGATTTTATTCTGAATCCTGGAGCCACAGTAACACTCTACACAGGATGTGGCACCAATACGAGAACAGAATTATACTGGTGCAGTAGTGGGAGGGAGTGTAACGCGATATGGAATAATGATGGGGATACACTCTATCTAAGGGATGCAAGTGGAAAATTAATTACAGAGTACAATTATGAGAGATTTTAGGCACATAAAAAATTTCAATCAAATCAATTAATAAGGTTAATATCAAGACGAAAAAGTCTATAGAAAATGAGCATTCATCCCATTGAAGAGAGATACGGAAGAAAAGAGGTAAGAAGGATATTCGAGGAAGAGAATAAACTTCAAAGGATTTTGGATGTGGAAGCGGCACTTGCTAGAGCTCACGCCTCGGTTGGAAATATCCCGAGGAAGGCTGCAGATGAAATCTCCAGAAAAGCAAAAACAGAGCATCTTAGGATTTCTCGAGTCAAAGAGATAGAATCTGAAATACAACACGATGTCATGGCAGTGGTGAAGGCATTGGCAGAGCAGTGTGGCAATTCTGGAAAATATGTGCATCTGGGAGCCACGAGCAATGATATTACCGATACCGCACTTGCTTTACAGCTTAAAGAATTCTTCAATTTTCTTCTCGATGATTTAGAAAAACTGAAAAAAGTATTATTGAATCTGGCAGAGGTTCATAAAGATACTGTGTGCATCGGAAGGACTCATGGACAGCATTCTATTCCCACCACCTATGGATTGAAGTTTGCCATCTTTGCTACAGAGATTCAGAGACACATCGATAGACTGGATGATTCAAAAGAGAGAATTCTCGTGGGTCAGATGACGGGAGCGGTTGGAACCCAAGCCGCATTTGGAAAGAATGGCTTGAAGATTCAGGAATTGGTTATGGAGGATCTTGGGCTGGGAAAAGTAATGGTTTCCAATCAGATAATACAGAGAGACAGGCATGCGGAATTCCTTCTGAATCTGGCATTAATTTCTGAATCTTTGAATAAATTTGCCACTGAAATTAGAAATCTACAAAGAACGGAAATTGCGGAGGTGGCAGAGGGATTCAAAAAAATGCAGGTTGGCTCCTCAACAATGCCACACAAGATGAATCCCATCTATGCCGAGAGAATCTGTGGTTTGAGCAGGGTGATAAAGAGTAATGCGATCGCCTCCCTTGACAATATCCCACTCTGGCATGAGAGGGATCTGACAAATTCAAGCTGTGAGAGGATTATTATCCCCGAGTCGTGCATCCTCACGGATTACATTTTGAATCTGAGCATAGACCTATTCAAAAATCTGGTCTTTGATTTTGATGCGATAGAAAAAAATCTGAATCTATCCCAAGGGAGGATAATGTCGGAGTCGGTCATGATTTCTCTGGTTGAGAAGGGAATGGGGAGACAGGAAGCACACGAGCTCCTGAGGAGATTGGCTATAGAATCCTATAATAAAAAAGTTACCTTTAGAGATGTTTTGGTTAAAGATTCTCGGGTTAAGAAATATCTAAGTGAAAAAGAAATTGATTCTGCTTTAGATCCCAAGAAATATCTTGGAACTGCAATGGAGCAGGTAGAGATGATTTTGAGGGAGTTGGGTTGACTCCTACACCAGATAGACATCCCTCCCAATCCTCAGATACTCAACCTCATCCCTTTGCCTTAATCCCTCAAAATTTCCCCCCAATTCAAATGTCTTATAACTTTTTAGATCCAGAAGCTGAATTTCGTTTGGAGCTATCGAAGAGACCATTGCCTTTCTGACATCTCTACTTTTGGCTATTAATCTTGCCCTCTGTAACTTGGGCAGTGGCATCATTAGCATTTTTCTCTTTTTGATATCCTTGCAGCGAACGGATTTCCCCAGCTCCAATATCTGCAAGATCTTGTCTCTGTATTCCAGAAAATCGCCAACCCGGAACTTGGGGGATTTTATCGAAATGAATAGGCGATGCAGAGCTTTACCTTTTTTTATTCCAACCAATTTTGAAGATTCTTTTACCAGAAAACCCTTTTTGTTGAAATCCTTGGAGATTTTTTTAGCATAGTTTGATGATGTAAGACATAAGTCAAAGCCTCCTTGAACACGCTCCATCTTAGAGATAAACTCTGGATCGATCATTTTTCTTGGATCGAAATCTGTCCTGAATTGAAGAACTGCCTCATAATAACCACCGAAAATCCTACTGCAGGTAGGACATGTCTTTGACTGGATCTTGATCTCGGCCAAGATTTCTTCTTTAAATCTTTCATTTTTGTATCTTCCACTTATATGAATTTCCAATATGATTTTATTTC
This sequence comes from Candidatus Altarchaeales archaeon, assembly GCA_003663045.1. Classification (GTDB taxonomy): domain Archaea; phylum Altiarchaeota; class Altiarchaeia; order IMC4; family QMZM01; genus QMZG01. The sequence continues at coordinate 4,189 of QMZG01000036.1, read as the reverse complement.
CTTCAAATTTCGATTTTATTTCTAAATCACTCATCTTGATCTCTGAAGGGAGAACGAGGTTTTCCATCACTATCCTTTTCAAAGAACCTTCTATATTAAGATTCCAGTTTCCGTGATAAAGATATCTGCCACATTTACATATAGGGAGAGTTATCTCTTTAATTTCTATGGGATACCTTTTCAGGAAACAATCTATACAGAGACCTTTTTCCTTTGTTTCTTTCCCGCACTTAGGACAGAACATTTTTTCCCCTTTATTATTTCCTTCCTTTATTTCTTCTTTTTTATATTTTTGTATATTTATCTATGGATTCCAATATATAGTATGATATAAAAAGCATATAAAAAGTAAAGAAGATGGCTCGCGACAAAACAGTGGAAAAGAAGGGGATTCTGATCAAGGAGAATAAGAAGAGGAAGAGGGCTCCTATCTGGGTTTTTGCCAAGACCAACAGAAGGGTAAGGGATAGTCCAAAGTCCAACAGACACTGGAGAAGGGATAATATATTCTAAATTTTCCATTATCTTTGAGGTGATTGAAATTATCCCCCTAATAAAATTGATAGAGATATTAAGTTTGGGTGTATTTCTGGTTTGTTTGTATATCATAAGGGATATTATAAAGATGCTCAAGCCGGGATCTCTAGCACGGGGCGTTACCTACTTTGCCACCGGCATTCCGGGCAGGAGTATGAAGGTAATAATGTTCGCTATAAGCTTGTGGATAATTAAAGATGGTGTCGTTATTACAGAATCCCTCTATGGTATAAAAATGAGAGAGGTATATGAGTTCATAGGTGTAATTATCGGTTTAGTACTCTCTTATGGGTTATATCTACTTACTGTTGGTTTGAAAGAAGAGGAAAAGAAGAAATTGAAAAGGGAGTCATAAAATTGTTCACTTCATTCGCAACTTCGATTGTCATCTTCTAGATGGTTCCGTGCCTTGGGCACACCACTCAGATCTATTCTAATGGAGAATTTCTTTTAACAATTTCTTTTAACGGTATATGGCTATATAACTAAATAAAAGGAGGTGAAAAATGAGGTTAAAAGGGAAGGTAGCTATTGTAACTGGCGCCGCAAAAGGTATTGGTGAAGGTATTGCCTTAAAGTTAGCGGAAGAAGGTTCTAATGTTGTTGTTTCTGATATTGATCTAAATGGGTGTAAAAATGTTTGTGATAAGATTGAGAAAAAATATAAAGTTAAAGCAATTACAATTAAATGTGATGTTTCCAATAAATGTGATGTTGAAAATATGGTAGATAGAACATTAAAAAAATTTAGAAAAATAGATATCCTGGTTAATAACGCAGGTATTTATCCATTAAAGCCATTTTTGGAAATGGCTGAAGATGACTGGGATAAGGTTTTGGATGTTAATCTTAAGAGTGTTTTCCTTTGTAGCCGGGAAGCTGCCAAGGTTATGAAAGCAGGTGCAAAAATCATAAACATTAGTTCAATTGCTTCATTAATAGGTTATCAAAATTTAGCGCATTACTGTGCATCAAAGTCTGGCATGAATGGCTTAACTAGGGCAATGGCTTTAGAATTGGCACCTAAAAAAATAAATGTAAACGCAATTGCGCCTGGAGCAATTGAAACACCTGGTTTAAAGAAGGTTTTCAATAAGGAGGTAGAGAAACAGATAATATCCATGATTCCATTAAAAAGAATTGGGTTACCAGAAGATATTGCAAGTGCTGTTGCTTTTTTAGCATCTGATGAATCCAGCTACATTACTGGCCATGTATTAGTCGTTGACGGCGGTTGGACAATACAATAATAAATACAATAATATCAACATATTATCTCTATTATCTCAGCGGGTCATTGGTATATTGCTCTTCTGAAATCAGCGCGATACCTCGCATAATGATAGTCAACCTTTTTGAAGGTTTTCCCAATAGGGTTTCTTTACATATTCATATGCACTTAATGCAGCTATACATCCCTCTCCTATGGCAGTAGAAATCTGCATCACTCCACCAGTAACATCGCCGGCTGCAAATACACCCTCAATATTTGTCTCCTGATTTTTATTGATCTTTATGAAACCTTTTTCATCCAGATCAACGCCGGCTTCTTTTGCTAAACCCGAATTTGGAACGGTTCCGATGGATATGAAGACTCCATCAACATCTATCTTCTTAGTTTCATTCTTTGTATCTTTTATTTTTATTGAATTGACAAGATTTTCTCCAAGAATTTCCTCCACGGTAGAATTGAGGATTAATTTTACACCCTTCTCTTTCAGTTCCTTTTGCCTGGCTTCTTCTGCCCTAAGCTGTTCTCTCCTGTGTATCAGATATACCTTCTCCGCTATCTCACTAAGGTATAGGGCACTTGATACGGCCGAATTGCCGCCGCCTATGACCGCCACTATTTTTCCCTTAAAGAATGGCGCATCACATGTAGCGCAGTAACTGACTCCCCTTCCAGTGAATTCCCTTTCACCTTTCACTCCAAGTTTTTTATAACTACTACCAGTTGCTAGAACAATTGATTTTCCTTCATATTCGCCTTCATAGGTTGTCACATCTTTCATGTTTCCCTTTATATCCAATTTCGTAGCCTCAACATTTGCAATTTCTACTCCAAATTCCTTTGCCTGACTTTCCATTCTTTCTGCTAATTCATTTCCGGAGATCTTAGAAAAACCTGGATAATTCTGTATATCACTGGTAAGAAGCATCTGTCCTCCTGGGAGGCCCTTTTCTATAATCAATGTCTGCAATTCCCTTCTCGCCGCGTATATTCCAGAGGATAAACCAGCGGGCCCAGCACCGATGATAATTAAATCGTAGATCATTTTCATATGTACTTATTGGGGAGTACACAAAATTATATACCCTTTTTTATCAATCTTTTCTATCTTAATACCACCGAGTTCCTTTCCAGCAAATTTTTTCTGTATATCTTCCCATGAGCCTCCTTTCTTTCGTTCTTCTTTAATGACTCTCAGGATTTTTTCTATCACCTGAAAATTTTGATAAATTAAATCTCCGATCTCTCGGTATTTAAGAGACTTTTTTTCCAGTTTCTCTATGGTTCTCTTTTGTTTCTCTTCAATGCCTCGAAGTTTCTTCAATTCCTCTTGGAATTTCTCTTCCTTCTCCTTTTGTATCTCTGCAAATTCTTCTTTGCTGAAATATTCATCCACCGCTTCATTAAATGACTCAAATTCCTTCCTTTCAAAATTCTCATAAATCCTCAAGTCAAATGGAATCACATCTACTGGTTTACCTTCCTTAAGAATCATCATCGGTTTTATTTCTTCACCTTTTATCTTCTCTATCACTTTTTTAAAGAAATCAAAAAGGATATCAACTTCGTTATTACTTAATTCATTACAATTTCTCTCCTTTTCAATTTTAGAGATTAAACAGACCTCCTCAGCATAAACCCCAGATAAACCCATATCAATCGCCATTACCACGACTAGTTTCTTTTCAGAAGAACCTAAAATTTTTTTAAATGAAGAAGAATTAATTTCAAGGGGATTCTTAACTTCTGGAGGGTATTCATATCTCCGGCCAACCACGAGTTTGCGATCCTTCCACTCTTGCCATTCAAGAAGTCCGAGAATTTTTCTTTCATGATCACAGAGGATTACATTTCCCCTACTGAAAAATTCTGCAATGAGCAAAAATTTTCCATCTTTCTTTTCAATCAAAAACTCCAGGATCCTGTCAAAATTATGCTGCCTTACCCCCCTGATAAATCCACCACTCAGATTTTTCCTGAGTTGCATGGCAAAAGGAGAAGGTTTCTCAGGCACTTTTCTAGGGAACTGTGTAATGCAGACATAACCCGGGGCAATGATCAATTCCCTATATCCAGTTCCGGAAACATGAACCTTCAGCTTCAGTTCCCTCTTGCCTATCTGATATACTTTATCGATCCTGGCAGAGCTTAGTATTTTGTCTAATTCTTTTGCTAGAATACAAAGATCTATTGATGTAAGTTGGGTTTTCATATTCTTTCCAATTCCCCTATATTTCATACATATTTTTTATTAGAGTTTTTTATTGTAAATCGGAAGAGAGGATATCCTGAGAGAATGGTAGAGAAAGATAATGTTGGGATGGAAAAATCTGCATCTGGGAGGGTCTTTGGGGATACGTCCATGATCACAACGGAACCAGCATACACAAACTTCTGCGAAGCCGAAATTTGGGCGTGCCG
>QMZG01000035.1 GCA_003663045.1 Candidatus Altarchaeales archaeon | reverse complement strand
GAATATATACGCATCGGATGGATAAATATCCGGGAATACTTAAGCGGTCACCCATTACATTGACCTTGAATTTCTCCCCGGATTCGTGGTCCAGGGTTATTGCCCATATTACAAGTTCCGATGGGGTAATCTCCCGGAAAAACCTCCGTTGCTCTCTATGGTGGGGTCTTTTATTTCTCCACCTCCACAACGAGAAATGCACCAAATGGCTTAAAAATTTTAGATAGGATTCTGTCGGATTTCACAAACCAGTCCAATAAAAATCCCGGCATTTTCTTAAATGCGAACAGGGTTGAATCCCACCTCTTCACGCCAAATTTTTTTAATTCAAAGATACTGTAAAATCTTGCACTGGCGTAGGTTTCATTTCCCGTTATTCTTTCATAAAGAGCAGATAAACTGAATTTATTCAGGACTCCGAGAATGAGCCTTCCATCACCCCTTAGCACTCTTTTCATCTCTTGGATTGCTTTTTCTGGTTTATTGAGAAATTCGATCAGGGTTATCCCAACAATAAGGTCGAAGGTGTTATCTCTAAATGGCATCTCTTTGGCATCCCCTAAAATTATATCCAGATCCCTTGACTTTGTTTTTGCAACGCGTAGCATTCCCCTCGACATATCCAAGCACGTTACATCTAAGCCCATTTTAGCGAATTCTAATCCGTATGTACCAGTTCCACAGCCGACATCTAATATTTTCTCTCCCTTAGCTGGTCTTGCAAAATACATTATCAATTCCCTTTCTAGGTTGTGAGCATATCTGCCAAATTCCGTTCTGTACCACGAATCGTATCTGCCGGCAATTTCGTCGAAATTCATTCTCCTTGTATAATTACAAGTATTCAATATGAATAATATATGAGAATGAAATTAACAGATCTGGGGGAGAAGGAGATAATAAAAAGGTTGACCTCATTCCTTGAAATTGGGGATGATGCCACCTATCTAAGGTACGGGGATAGGTATATAGTTCTAACAACCGATATGATATATAAAAAGACGCACATTCTTCCGGGAATGAATTGGGAGCAGATCGGTAAACTCGTCGTTACCGTAAATCTCAGTGATATTGCGGCAATGGGTGCAAGGCCCCTGGCATTTCTTTTGTCTTATGGAGGCCCAGATATAGAACTTGAGGAATTTGACAGATTTATCCATTCCGTGGATGATCAATGTAAGAAATATGGGGTAAAGTTTGCCGGAGGTGATACAAATCACACACGAGAGCTGACACTTTCCGGATTCTGTCTGGGAGTAACAAAAAGGCCCGTTCTACGTTCCACAGCCAGGGTTGGTGACACATTGGCGGTAACGGGTTCTCTGGGAAGTGCCGCTTTGGGTACCGACGTATTATTAAAGAAATTACGGTATCAAATTTTAGAAATTGATGATGTAATAAAAAGGGCATTAGAGCCAGAACCCAGGGTTAAAGAGGGGATCCTTCTTAGCAACTATGCCACCGCAATGACAGACATTTCAGATAGTTTAGCGGTTAGTATTCATGAGATTGCAGAAATGAGTGATGTGGGGATTAAATTATCCCTTGATAGAATTCCGATCTCCAATTCTGCAATGAATCTTGCCGAAAGATTAAATCTGGACATAATGGATTACACACTATATGGCGGTGGGGACTATGAATTACTGTTTACAATTTCAGAGAAAGATTTCAGGGGGATTAAAGACAGGGTTAATGCCACTAAAATTGGTGAGGTTACCAAAGAGGGTATAATCGCAATCAAAAATGGAGAAGAATTTGGTATTGAAAAGAGGGGCTATGAGCATGTTGTCAAAGAATAATGCAATGATTCTACATCGGAATTTCATCCATGAATAGTAAGATATATTTTTATATGTATAAGAATTAATATATAGTAATTAGAATAGTAATAGGGAGGATTATAAAATGGAGGTATGCAAAACCAGTATCCCAAGATTGGATGAATTTCTTGACGGCGGGTTAAAGACTTACAGTATAACACTATTCTGGGCCTACCCAGGGATTGAAAATGCACCATTTGCCTACCAGATTCTGATGGAAAGGTTAGAGGAGGGGGATTCTTGTATCTATGTAACCGAATCCAAGGACAGTAGGACGGTGGAGGATGAAATAAAGCACTACGGCTGGGACATAAGCGATTACAAAGAAAATGGAAAATTTATTTTTGTGGATGCATATTCTGGATTAATAAATGCTAAATCCTCTGAAAAATTTTTTGTAGAAAATGCAAAGAGTGCTAGATCCATTACCGAGACATTAGAGAAGGCACTTGAAAATACCAAAAATACTCACACTTTGGTGGTATATGATTCCATATCAACGCTTATTGATCATTGTGGTGAGAATTCTCTAGATGAATTGAAGATATGGAAAAAATCATTTGAAGAAAATAATGCCACTGGTGTCTTTTTATTTACTGAATGGCCATATGATGAAAAGGTCTTGAATAAATTAAGACTAATGGCGGATGCCATTATCCAATTGAAAGCCATAGAAGAGAAGGTAATCCTCAGGGAGTATTTTACCGTGTCTAAGGTAGCCTGGGACGGTAAGGTGAAACGTGGTGTTGGTGTTCCATTTAAGATCGCTACCCCTGGAGGCATTAGGATTTATATCCCCAAGATATTGGTTACTGGACCCTTTAATGCTGGAAAAAGCTCATTTGTTCACTCTGCATCCACCAGAGCAGTTTCGGTGGAGAGGGTTGGGACCACCATTGCTTTAGACCATGGTCATGTAGACTATGCGGGTTTCTCGGTAGATCTCTTTGGGACACCCGGACAGGAAAGGTTTGACCCGATATTAGAGCTTTTGGGTGGTGAGGCCCTTGGCGTCATAGTTATAGTAGATTCAACAGATCCAGATAGTGCTATAAGAGCAAAGGAGATGATGGAAAAAGCCAAGGCGGTTGGCTTACCCTATGTAGTAGTAGCAAATAAAGCAGATCTGGAAGGTGCGGTAGAGCCAGAAACACTTCGAGAGAAGATGGAGTTACCCAAGGATATTAAGATAATCCCGGTAACTGCAGAGGATCTTACAAAGATAAAAAAGGATGAACCTGCTAAGTTGAAAGAAGGAGATGTGCACAAGGTATTGGATGCGTTATTCGGCATGGTGGTTTAATTTTAATTTCATTTTAGCTTTATTTTAATTTACTAGACAGAGGTGGTGAAATGCCAAAATCAAAAAAAGAAGAACTCTCAGACGTATTGAAGGAACTAACGGATGTGGGGGATGTAGACGGAGCGGCCGTTATTACCAAAGATGGTTTACTGGTTTCTTCTAAATTGCCCAGGGACGTGGATGCTGAAACATTTGCTGCTATGTCTGCAACTATGTTTGGTGCCGCAGAAACTGCGGTTTTGGAACTTAAGAAAGGTAGTGTTAAGAGGGTAATTTCAGAGGCTCAAGATTGTAAATTAGTTGCGGCAGATGCGGGACCCTCTGCAGTAGTAGTAGCGTTAGTCAGAGCAGAGGCAAATATTGGTTTGGTCCTGGTGGAGATCATAAAGGCAGCCAATCATACAAAGGAGATAATGGGGTGAAAAAATGTTGTATGAAAATATAATAAAAAAGGGGGAAGGTGAACAAAGATGATAAGTGTTGGTATGGGGTCTTCAAAAGATGAAGACTCTTTTAAGGCAGGTAAGGAAGCAGCACAACTTGCTGTAGATGAGATCGATGGAGAACCCATTTTCTCGATTATGTTTTCTTCTGTAAAGTTTGATCTGGAAAAACTACTAGAGGGTGTGAGGTCAGTAATAAAAGGGCCCTTACTTGGCTGTTCTGATGCGGGTGAGATAACGAATGATGGCGTAGAGACTGGATCAGTGGCAGTTATGAGTATCAAGTCAGATGAAATGAAGGTAAATCTCGGTCTAGGGGAAAATATAGGAGAGAATGCAAGAAAGGCCGGGCAGGATGCTGCAACCTCAGCTATAAGTGGAATCGGAGAAGAGTTAAAAACGGCTTCTCATATCTTTATAAAAACAAAATCCGGAGGTTTCACCAATGTCTCTCCCCATTCCATGATAATTCTGCCAGATGCCTTATCTGGTGGTGGTGCAGATGTAGTTCGTGGCGTAACCGATGTTCTCGGCTTACATTTCCCTATTGTTGGCGGATCACCAGGGGATGATCTCCAGATGAAAAAGACCTACGAGTTCTTAAATGATAAGATATATAGCGATGCTGTCGTAGCCGCCTTGATAAGCACGGAGTTGGTTACTGGTTTTGGGGTTAGGCATGGATGGCACCCCGTGGGTAAACCCATGACAGTAACAAAATCTGAAGGCGGCAGAATAATCGAGATCGATGGTAAACCAGCTATAAAGGCTTATGAAGAGTTCTTTGGTAGAGAAATAAGCGAGAAAGCACTGGGAAGGGAGTTTGCATGTAATTCCTGTGGTATCCCTGCGTGGGAAGGTGAATACAGATTGAGATGGCCTATCATAAAGAATGAAGATGGGTCAATAGTTTGTGCCGCTGAAATCCCGGAGAATTGCGTCATCAGAATAATGTCTGGGGATGAAAAATCTGCTATTGAGGCCGCAAAAACTGCTGCGGAGGAGGCGATGATGAGAGCTGGTGAACCGGAACCCGATGATATTGCGGCATGTATAATATTTGATTGTATCTCAAGAAAACAATTACTTGGGAGGGATGCCGATAAAGAGATAGATGTGATAAAAAGTGTTATTGGGAAAGAAACCCCGTTAATAGGTTTTTATACCTACGGTGAACAGGCTCCAACCTTTGGTGCGCCAGCAGGCTTCCATAACCAAACAGTTGTGATTTATATAATCTCAAAAATAACACAAGGGGACATGGTAACAAGATCTTTATAGTTGAAGAATGGGAATAGCAAAGTATGAGGATTTGATGACATCTATCATAGGAATACAGAGTAGAATTATTGGGAAGGGAATTGCCGTCCGTCTGGCAGAAGGTGTAAAGGGATTGAATATTAGTTATGATGGCACAGTTATGTCCTGCACAGGAGACCCAGCAGAATTGATAGAAAAATTGGTTGAGAGATATGAAAAGATAGAGCGAGGTGTTGCAATAACCCTCGCTAAAAAAGCGATAGAGCCAATCATAAAAGAAAATCCAGAACTGAAGATCCCAGATAGATTAAGATAAAAATGCCAAAATCAAAAAAAGAAGAACTCTTGGATGTATTAAAGAAACTGGAAGATGTTGGGGATATAGACGGAGCAGCCGTTATTACCAGAGATGGTCTACTTGTTTCTTCTGAATTGCCCAGGGACGTGGATGCCGAAACATTCGCTGCTATGTCTGCAACTATGTTTGGTGCCGCAGAAACTGCGGTTTCGGAGCTTAAAAAAGGCAGTGTTAAGAGGGTGATTTCAGAGGCTCGGGATTGTAAATTAGTTGCAGTAGATGCGGGACCCTCTGCAGTAATAGTAGCATTAGTCAGAGCAGAGGCAAATATTGGTTTGGTCCTGGTGGAGATCATAAAGGCAGCCAACCGTACAAAGGAAATAATGAGGTGAAATGCAAATGGTGGAGGATGTTTACAAAAAGCTAATAATGGGTATTGTCATCCAGATAAGGAAGAATGTAGGTGGAGCAGCTATAACCCAGGCTAATACCATCGATGGTTTAAAGGTTATTGTAATAAAGGATAAGATAAAGGATATTGAGATTACTGATGATCCCATTAAGGTTACTGGGGACCTAGTGGAGAAGTATATTAAAATAATGGGGCCGGTTGCCCTGACCATAGCCAAGAAGGTAACAGATCCCATACTAAAGGAAAATCCAGAATTAAAGCTTCCAGAAATATTGAAATAAAATGGATTTGTCTCGAGGTAAGAAAAAATTATCTGGAAATATTAAAGACATTAATTCTATCCTAAGGAATTTACCTCAGGAATTTAAGGGCGCTGCTCGCATATTTATGAAGATAAAGGGTACATTATATGAGTGGGATATTCTAATTCAAAATAATTCTATAATTGCAACATCTTTAGAAAATCTGGACATAAAGAAAACGATTTCTGGGGAAAGGGTGTTTGAAGAGATAAAGAGTTTGATTAAGGGGGCTACTGGGGCTTTAGATGTCTATTCCTTTACAGATGATGAGATGAAACTTACTGTTCATGTAAATGATGAAACATTATTGGAATCCCCCATAGGCATAGATCAGATTATAGAAGAATCAAAGATTGAACAGTTAGAGAAAAAAGAAGTAGAGATTGAAAAGGTGAAGGTGAGGAAAAAAGAGGAAGAGGAGAAAAAGAGAATGGCTGAGGAAGAGAGTAAGAAGAAAAAGGAAGAAGAAGCTAGGAAGAGAATGGAGGGAGAAGCGGAGATGAAAGCTGAAGAAGATAAAAGAAAAGAGGAGACGAAGAGAGAAATCGAGGAAGAGATGGAGGAGAAGGAAGAGGAGATAAGTAATATAGGGGGCCTGGAGGAATTAGAAGAGGAATGGAGGAAGCTCGATGAGGAATGGAGGAAGCTTGAGAAAAAAGAAAAGCCATATAGAGGAGAAATCGTGGTGAAAGAAGAACCAGAGAAAAAGGAGGTGATAGAAAAGGTAGAAAAAAAAGCTGTGGTAATACCAAAACTGAAAAAGAAAATTGGATTTATGGATAGATTGCATTTCATAACATCACCACAAACCCTAAAGGTCTTAAGAGCCATAGATGGAAAGAAGAATTTGGAAGAGATCTCAAAGGAAACTGGCATTGATATTTCGACCCTTAACAAATTGATAGGCAAACTTATGATAGATGATTATGTCACTATTAAATCTAAATAGGTATCTAAAACGGTTAAATTTACGGATTAAAATGATCCCAATCTCATCTGCTTACCGAAACCCTTCAACTCGTCTTCCGAATAACCCAGTGCTTCTAAAATTCTCAACACTGCTGGAAGAACCTGATTGTTTATATAGTACTCTGCATCATAATCCCCCTCCTCCACAAAGTCTATTATCCTTGCCTTGTCACTTATTGATACGCCTTTTTTTGTGACAACATAGGTGATAATATCCCCTCGCTTGAATTCATAGCCCCTCTTCATGGCTTTTTTTGCCGCCAGAATATGTGGCCCAGGTTGTACATACTCCCCCAGCCCCTTAGTAATCTGGGTATTTATTGCCAGATCCCTCAAAGCTACATCCCCCTTTCTGATCCTTTTCACAACCCCTTTAACGATCTCGGCAGCCTTTTCTGGGTTTTTCTCATGAAGTATGGCATTAAGAACCTTGTTTTGTGTCTCCTTTGCGATATTTGACCAATCCCTCCTTCTGGTTTCCAAACCTTTAACTATTAAAATACCCTTCTCATCCATTAGTGCATATCTCTTTTTGGTAATGAAAATCCCCCTGGGATAGAACCCCTCAAATTCCAATTCCATTGCTTCTGGCAATTCTTCATTTATTTTTTTCAAAAAGGAATTTGCATCGTCTATGATCTTCCCCTTATCCACCTCTTTGGGTTTTATTACATACACAGAATCTGTATCCCCATAGACTACCTTGAAGCCAAAGTTCTCCACCTCCCTTATGGTTTTATGAATGTACTCCCTTCCCAATGCTGCGATAGATTCTGCACACCCCTTCGAATACCACCTTGCCCTGGCAAAGGCATAATATCCGTAGGCAGAATTTGCAAGTAGTTTTATTGCATGCTGCTCCACATCCAATAATCTCCTCTTTTCTGGGTCCTTCTCTTCCCTCAATTTCTTTTTTATTTCGATTCTCTTTGTAACCAATTCACTCAATATCCTTGGAATAAAACCTTTTTTCTTCTTGCAGAAATAATGCTGTGTGGGGGTTTTGTAATTATCTTCTGGGCAACATTCACAATCAATGGTTGAGGGATCGATATTATAGGAAATTAATATACTCGGGTACAGTGAACGAAAATCAAAAAGTACGATATTGTCGTGAATTCCCTTTATCGGCTCCACCACATATGCTCCAGTGTATGATGTTCTCTGCCGTTCCTCCGCGAGCCGGTCAGATGGTTTATTTGGGGCAAGAATATTCATCTCATGGGCTTTTCTCATTAACAGGGATTCCACCCTCTGTCCCGAGCCAGACCTTGAGGATTCATAGATCAAATCCCTGGTTATACGTGAGAGTTCATACTGCAGTGGGAGTAGTGTCATCGCAATCTCCAGCGTTGAGACGGCATCACTTAGGGAGTATTCAAACAATTTTTTCAGTCCATCTATGTCTTCAGAATTCCAGACCTTTGCCATCTCCCCGACATCTATATCCAGTTTCTTTCTTCCGAAGATTTCTAAGTAGATATCCTCTAATTGGTATCTTGACAGATTAAAAACCTGCCTGCAGATTGGATACATATCTATATGGGGTCTGCCCCTAACCCTTGCCCCAAGATTCATCCCCCTTCTTTCTAGTTTTATAACACTGCCATCAATTCCAAGACTAAGATTTATCTTCAGCCTCGATGCCCTATCCTTCAGATAAGGAAAGTCAAAGTTATCCCCATTGTATGAGGTAATTATGTCGATCTTCTGTTCATTCACCGTGTCTATAAATTTTTTGATTATCATTGATTCATCTTTTAGAATCTCCAAGAAATCTAATTTTATATTTTCATGCTTATAGCTCCAAACCCTTTTCAAGCCCAGATTGTCCGCATAACTGATCATGATAATTGGGTCTCTCTCCGGGTTTGGCTCCCCCCTGGGGTTGTAGACCTCCATGTCAAAGGCTGCGATTCTCAGGCCCACTTCCTCAGAATTTTCCATAGGGATTAGTCCGGAATCAATTAGATATCTCTCAACAAAGGGAATTGCTGCTTCCCTCACCTCCTTGCAGTATTCCAGATTCTTTATCTTGTCCCTGAGCTCTGAGACGTCCTTTGGCTGTTTTACGGTAATCTTGAGAACATCGATCTCCTTCTTCATATCCACCATTCGTTTCTTCTCTATCTTAAGAATCTTATCGAATTTCTTTAATTCCCCTTTTAATTTTTCGGTATCTACTGGAACCGCATAGAAATAGGGTTTGAAGTCTGTAACCTCCTCAATCTCTCTACCATCCTTCTTCTTGTAAAATAACCTAATGATGACTTTATCATCTCGTGTAACGTAATCTATATCCAGGAGTGTTTTCATATTAAGATTATATGGTAAGTCAAAGTAAAAACTTCCGAGAAAGGTAAAAAATTATCCCTTACCCATCCACCTAGCAAACGTCATAAATCCCGTATGTCCCAGCGTCCTTGAATATGGTCTAACAACCTTCATATCCCAGTTTCTTACTAATAATTCCACGGTTTCCGAGAGGAAATTATCCCCCAATGCATCGAAGAACCTCTTATTTTGTTCAATGCTTGGGGAATATGAGACCATGTAGCCTCCAATCTTGAGGCTATTTTTGGCGTATTCAACAACCCTCCAAGGCTCGGGGAGATCAAGAACGATCAGATCAAGATTTTTTTCATCGATCCCTTCATAGATATCCTTCATCTTTATCTTAACATTTTTGATCCCAAATCTCTTAAAATTTTCCTCCGCAATATTTGCAAAATCCTTCCGAATTTCATAGGAAACTAATTTTTCGGGATATATCATATTTGCCAAGAACATGGCTAAGATTCCAGAGCCAACACCGGCTTCAACTATCTTGCTTCCAGAGTGAATTCCAGTATAACCGGCAATGAGAGAGCAGTCCTTCAATGTCATTGCCTGAGGACCCCTCTTTGCCTTTTCCATGAAGTCAAGGATCTGGGGCAGAATAAGGAAAAATTTTTTACCCCGATGGGTTTCTACCATACTGCCGATATTCTTCTTATTCAAGACTTCGGCACTAATCACCCCCTGATTAGTATGCACATCTGAATTCCCTTTTACCAGATATTTTCTTCCCTTCCCATCTATAAGG
>QMZG01000034.1 GCA_003663045.1 Candidatus Altarchaeales archaeon | reverse complement strand
GGAGGGCAAAGTTGGTCTTCTCTTGGTTTTAGCAAACTTAAACCAACAGAAAGATAGGCGATATTTCTTTTTAATGCCTCTTTCAAATCCCCGGTAGCGCGGTTGTATTTTTCTACTGAAACCTTCAGTAACTCGTTACTGATTTCCCAGATCCTGTCATAGAATTCCCTTTCTTCAATCTGGCGCAGGGTTTCATCAAACTGAATGTGGTAAAGGTGCAGCAGGGAATCTGAGGTAATAAAAATGGGGATTTCTTTATCCTTCAGGGTTTTATAGGGTCTTGTAATGACTTCTTCTTTTGGATTAAAAGGATTACTGACAACCACAAATCCGTTTTTTTCTAAGAGATCTAAAGCTTTAGAATTTAAAGAAAATTTTTTAGAAAAATCGTTGAAATTGGATATCTGACTGGTTTTTAAAGGTAAGTTATATTGAGAAACTTGTAAAGTAATGTTTAAAGGACTTAAGGAATAATATTTTATGAAACCCAGCTTTTCCGTCTCAACACCGGATAGATCGATTGGTTCTGTTTTTAAAGTAGATCTTTCTTTTTTGGGTGGTATTGGCTGTTGAACGCATCCGCTTATAAAAACAATTCCAATTACCAGTAACAATGATATGCTAAATTTTGAATTCATTATATATTCATTATTAAAATGTATTATTATTAAAAACTAAGGGATATAAAAACGTTTATTCCATTCGGTTTTTACCCAGGGAATTAAATATGAAATCTTACAGAACCTTTACGAATTCTAGGATATAGACAATAATACCCACAACGATTCCCGCCAGAAGCATTTTAAAACCACTCTTCAAATAATTCTCCCTGGCAATCTTCCCTATAAATGCCCCCAACAAAAAGAGGATCAGTACAATCGATATAAATGAAAAATAAAAAGCAGTTTCTACACCTATCAATCCAAACTGAGAAATTAACAGAGGAGAGATAATTATAAACGAAACTAATAGTGGCGAGAGACCATTAACTAATGCTATTAACATTGTCATCATGCTCATCTTTTTTTCGATCTCGGTCCCATTCAAATCCTTCAAGAGATGCATCTCTAGTTCACGTAAAGATCTCAGTCTCTCCGCCCTCTCCGTGGCATAGGCACTCCAGACACCCGAGACCGCAAGTGCTATAGCAGCACCCAGGGATGAAATAATAACCAGGGAAGCGTCGTGTTTTCCAGCCATATACATAGCAATAACAATCCCCAGAATTGTCAGGGTACCATCGAAAGAATTCATAACAAAATATCTCCTGGCAATTTCTTCATCCTTAAGGATCTTAAGATACCTCAGTAATATCATCTCTTAAAATTCATTTACTATTTAGAAAATTCTGGAAGCGCCGGAACCTCTATCACCCTCTTCCTACCAAGAACTACCTTGTCCATAGAATGGATAACCCCCCCATGATCTTCGATTAATTCTTTAATCCTGTCAAAATTGATATCCTTACCCTCCAGAACCACCTTCAACGACTCGGTTCTTTCATCTACCGCATAGACGGAGATATTGGCATCCTCTATGCTTTTTTCACTACAGATGATTTTTCCAAATTCTAAGATATTTGGTTTATGTGGCTTAAGAACGTCTAATACCAGTATTTTAACGGGGATCTCCCTATCCTGTACACCCTTTTTCATAGTCATATAATATATGAAAATATCCTCTTAAATATCAGAATTCCCAAGATTAATAATATTACTAAATTTAGTAAATATTCAAATAAATATCCAAATTATGGTGATAAAAATGGCAAGAAAAAGGATTGATGCAAGTGCAGATAGATGCCCAACTGGAATACCTGGCTTGGATGATCTCTTGGATGGCGGCTTTCCGAGGGGAAGAACCATCCTTCTTACGGGGGAATGTGGAACTGGAAAAACAATATTTGGTGTTCAGTTTTTACATAATGGTGTTGTAAAATATAATGAACCTGGAGTTTTATTAATATTAGAACAAAATATTCAGTATCTTAAGAGGGATATGCGCTTATTTGACTTTGATCTAGATGAATTAGAGGATTCTGGAAAATTGGTAATAATTGATGCCAGCCTTTCTAGATTTAATGTAAGTGAGGCTTCACCAAAGAGTAGTAAGAGTTTTTCACTAACATCCAGGGACCTTGTTGGAACAAAGGAGGTCGTTGATATAATTATAGATGCCGCAAAGGAGATAAGGGCAGAGAGGGTGGTTATAGACAGCCTTCCAGCATTAGATAATCTAGTAAGAAGCAAGGAGAATGTAAGGGATGTCATTCTCTATATGAATTATAGACTACAGTCAAAGGGATTTACATCCATATTGGTCTCTGACATACTGAAAAATAGAGAGGGTGATGTAGAGGAATATGTTTCTGATGGTGTGATAAGGTTGAACTATATCACCTCAGGTCCAGATACTGGAAGAAATCTAGTCATACAGAAAATGAGGGGTACCAGACATAGTGAAGATATACACCCAATAACATTCACAGAGGGCATTGGTATAGAGGTCTTAGAGGTTGAAGAATAGTAGTTATAATTGAAATAATGAAAAAGGCTTTAACTGTTGCTGGTTCAGATTCTGGAGGCGGTGCTGGAATTCAACAAGACCTGAAGGTCTTTTCATCTCTTAGTGTGTATGGTACATCTGTAATTACCGCAATTACCGCACAGAATACATTGGGTATCCAAAAGATCCAGGTTCTCCCTTTACAGATAATTTCTGCTCAAATAGACTCTGTAATGAAGGATATTTCTCCAGATGCCGTAAAGACGGGAATGCTGGTAAATTCTGAGATTATTACATTGGTCTATGAAAAAGTGAAAGAATATAAAGTAGAAAATCTGGTTGTAGATCCAGTGATGGTCTCCACATCTGGTGATAGACTATTGGATGAGAATTCTGTTGATGAGATGAAGAAATTGGTTTCTATAGCAAGATTAACTACCCCGAATATTTATGAAGCAGAGATCCTTTCTGGAATCAGGATAAGTACGGAAAAGGATATGGAAAAATCTGCAAAGAAGATCGGAAACTGTATTGTAACGGGGGGTCATCTCAATGCGGTAGATGTTCTCTACTACGATGGAGAATTCCATCACTTTGAAAGCAAGGAAAAAATAAAGACGAAGATTCATGGAACTGGATGCGCATTTTCAGCTGCCATAACCGCTTCTCTGGCAAAGGGTTTAGATATTGTTAGCGCAATAAAAAATGCAAAGGGGTTTATGGATAAGAGCATTAGCAGAAATTTTTCCATCGGTTCTGGATTGAGAATCTTAGATACAGTAGATCTAAAATTGGGCAGGACATTCGTGGACAGGGAAAAGAATATTGTAATAGGGAATATAGAAAATGCAGTTCAGGAATTCATAGCCAATGAAAATTCCCACAGGTTAATGCCAGAGGTGGGGATAAATATAGCCATGGCTCTAAAAAATGCAAAGAACATAGAAGAAGTTGCGGGGATTACCGGAAGGTTGGTTAGAGATAAAAATAAGGTAGTTCCGGTGGGAAACATAGATTTTGGTGGTTCATATCATATAGCAAGGATTATTTTAACAATAATGAAATTTGATCCAGAAAAAAGGGCTGCAATGAACATTAAATTCTCTGATAAAATCCTTAAGGCATGTGAGAAATTAGATCTAAGCATCGGTATCTTTGACAGAGAAAAACAACCTAAGGACAAAAAGACAATGGGGTGGGGCACACTGGAGGCGATAAAGGAATGCGGAAGGGTACCGGATATTATCTATGATAAGGGAGCGGTTGGAAAGGAAGCCATGATAAGGATTCTTGGGAAGGATGCTAAAAATGTTGTGGGGATTGCTTTGAGGATCGGAGAACTGTTGTGATAGGATTATTTTACTGTTCCTATTATCTGCCACCTTCTTTGTAGGTTAGCGCTGTACCTCCAATCTCCTGGGTCTTCTGGATATATCTTATGATATTTCCAGCAGCATTTACAAAAACAGCACTCGATTCACTTTCCTTTCCATCTCTAATCCTTCACCACAACTACCTTGCTGATAGCATTCACGGAGTCGTATGGGATAATCAAATTACCATCCTTGTCCTTTGGATACGAAACGCGAGGTATCTCAGAAGATACGGGTTCTACTATAACTGAAATGAATTTCCCGGTTTGCTCATCTATTATTACATCATCTACCCTCCCCAGTTCCTCACCACTTACGGTGATGACGGGCTTACCACCCAATTGCCTTGCAATGATATATGTAACCATTTTACCACCTTGATTCTATATTCTCTATATTCTATTTATTAAAAACCTATCCTTAAAAATAAGGAAAATAGAGGATAAATAGATAAATAAAAACATAGAAGATGATCCCTACAGAGTTTAAAAAGATTCTGGAGAAGCAACACTACAAGATAGTGGGGAGACATAGCGCGGTAAAGCTCTGTCATTGGACTAAGAGGAGCATACTCGATGAGGGATTCTGTTATAAGCAGAAGTTCTATGGCATAGAAAGTCATCGCTGTTTACAGATGACCCCTGCGGTTGCCTGGTGCACTCAAAAATGCATATTCTGCTGGAGGAATATAGAACAGACTCTGGGAACGAAATTGGATGAATTTGATGAACCAGAGGATATTATTAATGAAGCCATAGAGGCTCAGAGGAAACTTCTTTCGGGATATGGAGGAATCCCAGAGAGAATAAATAAGACAAAATTCAAGGAGGCCCAAGATCCGAATCAGGTAGCAATATCTCTGTCTGGGGAGCCCACCATATATCCTAAAATAGGTGAGTTAATTGGTGAATTTAACAAAAGGAAATTCACCACCTTTCTGGTGACTAATGGAACATTACCTGAGAGATTAGAGAAACTGGAAAATTTACCTACACAACTGTATCTCTCATTGGATGCCCCAAATGAAAAAATATACAACAGAATTTGCAACCCCATCCTCTCAGAAAATTGGAAGAAAATAAATGAGACCATCGTAATTTTTCCATCTCTTGAGACGAGGAAGGTTATAAGGATTACTGCAATAAAGGGACTTAATATGCTATCTGAGGAAGGATATGCAAGATTAGTTCAAAGGGCAGAACCAGATTTTGTAGAGGTAAAGGCATATATGTTTATTGGCGGTTCCAGAAAGAGGCTCTCTCTGGGAAATATGCCATCCTTCGCAGAGGTTCGGGAATTTTCAGAGAATTTATCCAGTTATCTGGGATACAGTATAAAGGATTTCAAGGAGGATAGCAGGGTAGTTCTATTATCTGGGAGATAATTAAGTTTATATACTTGTTTAATCTAATTTCTTATGTATAAAATGGAACCAAAGGTATTAGATGCCTATGGAGATGTCAAGATTATTAAAACACCAGAAAGCCCCATCCCCCTGTATATTGTGATGCCAGTAGAGTTCACCGATGAGGAGATGTCACTACTAAAGGATCCCAAGAGGATACTGCCAGATTACAGGGATATCATGAAGAAGATAGAGGACTTCAAGACATCTTTTGAAAAAGAGGAATTTTTGAGACAATATCTGGAGGTACAATTAGAAAGGGAGGGTATTACATTGGAGAATTCAGAAAGGCTTATTACTAAAATCATGGACGATCTCTTCCTGGGATATGGTAGGATAGGACCACTGATGAGGGATGATGACCTTGAGGAAATTATGATCAATGGTATAGAGCTTCCCGTATTTGTATTTCATAGAAGACATGGTATGTGTGCTACAAATATTGAATATAACACAATGAAATCGTTAAATGAATTGATAGATTGGATCTCAAGATATGCTGGAAGAGAAATAACTAGAGAAGCACCATTATTGGATGCTCACCTACCAGATGGCAGTAGAGCTAATGCTGCAATTTCACCGGCAGCACCACATGGACCATCTGTCACTATCAGAAAGTTTAAGAGGATTCCCTACAACATTATTGACCTTATAACATTAAATACTATAACTACCGATCTGGCAGCATTTCTCTGGGTGTGTTTAGAAGGCTTTGGGATACACCCATGTGACATACTAATCGCTGGGGGTTCTGGAAGTGGTAAAACTACCCTGCTTAATGCCTTGGCAATGTTTATTCCAAGGAGCGAAAGAATAATTACGGTTGAGGATACATTAGAATTGAATTTTGATTTCTTGGAAAATTGGGTTGCTTTAGAGGCACATCCCTCGGTCTTGGAGAAAAAGGCTACTAAATTGGATATGCCCACCTTACTAGAGAATGCATTGAGGATGAGACCCGATCGTGTCTTAGTTGGTGAGGTTAGAGGGGTAGAAGCAGAGACATTATTTATTGCTATGAATATCGGATTAAATGGATCCATGGGGACTATTCATGCTAATAATGCCAGAGAAGCTACCATAAGGCTGATGGATGAGCCCATGAATCTCCCGATTAGAATGTTCAGACTCCTTGATTTAATTGTTGTAACTAATCGTTTTTATTCTAAGGAAAAGGGTATTGCGAGGAGAGTAACTCAGGTATCTGAGGTTGCTGGAATAGAGAAGAATGTTGTCCAATTGGGTGACATATATCTCTGGGATAAAGAAACAGATAAGATTTCCAGAACCGATTATCCCATATTACTAAAAGAAAAGATAGCAGAAAGAACCGGGATTTCAAAGAAGCAATTGAATTCAGAGATTTATATTCGTGAAAAGGTTCTGGAATACATGGTGAAGAACAATATAAGAGACAATAAAAAGGTAGTTGACATATTTCAGGAGTATCATATGAATCCCAGTGCAGTGATATCCAGGTTCGAGCTTGATAAAGAAATAAAAGAGGAATTTGCGGGCGTTAAAGTAATGCCTAAGTCCTAGCTTGAAATTTTTTTACCAACAATATTGATCTTATTGTCCTGAAATTTTCTATAAAAACAGGATCTATAGCCTTTATGACATGCCGCACCCACTTGTTCTACCTTGAATAGTATTGCGTCCCCATCACAATCTACGTAAATCTCTCTAATTCTCTGAAAATGTCCCGAAGTTTCGCCCTTCAGCCACAGTTTTTTTCTACTAGTGGAGAAGTAATGCACATTTCCAGTCTCTAAAGACCTTTTGATCCCCTCTCTGTTAGTAAACGCGATCATCAGTACCTCCCCAGTATCTGCATCCTGAGCTATTGCCAAAACCAGGTCCGGGATTCCATCGATATTTCTAAACTTTAAGATATCCCAAGGGAATTCCATCTTTTTACCTTCAATTTAATAATAATAGATTAGACGAATATAGATTAGATAGCGAGATAATTAAAATGGATAATTAAAATGGTTTACAAGGGCAAGAGGCGAAATACAAAAAAGGGTAGAGGGGGTGATACCGGAGAACAAATCGTGAGGGTGAGAATCCCCAAAAGTGGTCAGGTTCTGGGTGAGGTAGAACAATTGCTCGGGGATAGAAGGATGTACGTTCGTTGTACTGACGGTAATACTCGTCTATGTAGAATCCCGGGAAAGATTCGTCGAAGGATCTGGATCAAGGAGGGTAATATAGTCTTAGTTGAACCATGGAAGGTTCAGAGCAATGAAAGGGCGGACATCCTCTATAGATACACCCCTCAACAGGCAGATTGGCTGGAGAGAAAAGGATTCCTAAAGGGTTTGGAAGAAATCTAAAAATCAGGATAAATTCTCTAATTCTAATTCTATACCAATGGATAAAAAGCAAACAGAATATGAACTCAGGAAGATCTCTGAAGGTGTTTTTGATAAATCCACATTGATGTCTTTGTATAAATTGTTAAAGAAAGGATACCTGAATGAGATGAGGGGTATTATTTCTACGGGAAAGGAGTCCAATGTTTATCACGGCTTACTGGGAAAGAAGGAAGTAGCAATAAAGATCTATTCTATAGAAACCTCCGACTTTAAGACCATGGACAGATACATAAAGGGGGATCATCGCTTTCATGGGTGGAGAAACAGAAGACAACTGATCTACTGCTGGGTACAAAAGGAATTTCAGAATCTAAGCAAGGTTTACAGAAAAATAAACTGTCCCGTTCCCATAGCGGTTGAGAAAAATATCCTAGTTATGAGTTTCATAGGAAAAAATGGAATCCCAGCACCGAGAATGAAAGATCTACCACCGGATGATCCAGAGGGATATCTAGAAAAAATTTTAAAATACATCAGGGAAATGTACTCACTTGGATTGATTCATGGTGATCTGAGTGAGTATAATGTACTGAATTGGAAGCAACCATATCTGATAGATTTCTCCATGGGCGTTCTCTTAGATCATCCATTGGCGGAAGAGCTTTTACAAAGGGACATCAGGAATATCCTGAATTATTTCAGGAAATTTGGGATTGAAAAAGATGAAGAGGAGACACTCAAATCCATTAAAAAATAAAGAGATAGGATGTTAATAGAAAAAATAAAAGCAAAGGGTCATGAAAATATCACCGCCAGACACAGAACAACCATAGAGATAACCAGGGAAAAGCATTTAACACAGAGAGGTGACTGCATAATTGCCGTTTCAGCGGACAGGGGAATGCCAGACCTCTCAAATGAATTCAAAGAGAGATTAAGAAATGAAAACACAAAATTGAAGATAAAATTGACCTGTTCAGATTCTGAAGAGATATTAATTGCATATGGTCATCCCAACCTGACATTCAAAAATCCAGATGAGATGGTGATAAGAAAGAGCAATTTCATATGCGACAGGACATTGGCAATAAAAGCTGATAAAGCATCCTATGACCTGAACAGAAAATTTGTAGAAAAATTAAAGAAATGTAATGATGTTGAGATTGAATTAATAATAAAGTCATGAGATGGTAGGGATAGATAAAGAAACAAAAAATAGAATAGAGCAGATAACAAATGCAGCACAATTAGCTGCAGTTCTTGAGGTAAGCACTGAAAAGCCCGGAAATGTGACCCCAACACATGATTTTTCTGATACAAGGTATGAGGATTTTCTCGCAGGTTCTATTGCTATCGCCCATACAATAGAAGAGGCAACCTTGAATGGTTATAAAGCTGGAAAAGGCGAAATCTCAATTAGCGAGATAGGGATCGGGAGACTTATCTTTGAGGGGGTTTCTGATGTAAAAAAATCTCATTCGGGTGGAAATACACATCTCGGAACACTTATGCTTATGATCCCAATTGCGTCGGCAGCTGGAATGTGTATTCCTCAGAGACCCAGATTTAATGAATTGAGAAAAAACATAAGAAAGATCATTGAGGGATCAACAGTTGATGATTCAAGGAATTTTTATAAAGCAATTGAAATAGCAAGTGTTGGTGGTATCAGAAAATTGATAAAAAAAGATATTTCATTTCATGAATTGATGGAGGTCTCTACTAAAAGAGATAGGATTGCCGAGGAACTGACAAATGGGATGAAGATCATCTTTGAGGTTGGAATTCCAAACCTTGAAAAATTTTATAATGAAAAAAAGAATATAAGAGAAGCAATTCTCTGGGTGTATCTTCTATTACTCTCTAAATATCCAGATACATTTATTGCAAAAAAAGTTGGGATATTGAAAGCAAAAGAGATCTCAGAGAAAGCAGAAGAGGTTCTGAAAGGAAAAATTTCCACGGAGGAATTTGATAGAGAACTCAGAACTGATGAAAATTCTTTAAATCCCGGAACTACCGCTGACATGGTTGCTGCAATTTTAATGTTGTGGTTTATTAAAAATTATTAAACCTACTTTTGAATTTTCCTTGCAAATTCAATTCTTTCTTTCCATCATGGGCCCGACGGGCTTCGAACCCGCGACCACTCGGTTGCTTCGTTTCTGAAGGAAACGACCCTCAGACATAAAAGCCGAGTGCTCTACCAAACTGAGCTACGGGCCCAAGATGAGTAAAAATATGGTAGGGGATATTTAAATAATATAATAGATTCAAGAATTAATATCATGGAAGAATTAATATTATGGTGTTCTATCCACCCACATGCCTAACACCTTTAAATTGGTACAATAGTAATGTGTTTCAGGTGGATAGAATGAGCAACCTATCGATTAAAGAACGTAGGCGGATTATAAAACAACGCTTGCG
>QMZG01000033.1 GCA_003663045.1 Candidatus Altarchaeales archaeon | reverse complement strand
GCTTCTCTTTATATTCTGATTTCAGCTCTTGGGCATAGGTATTGAGGAGGATTGGCAATGCTCTGGAGAATTCTTTTAGAGGAGCGCCCTTAAGGGTTTCTTTGAGTATCGAGAATTCCTCTGGTTTTAGAACCCGGATTCCCCTGGGTTGTGGTTTTACTCTTATTTCGGAGAACAATAGCTCCGGCATTATAGTTACATCAAAGTCATTTATCAACCATTTTCTTGCCTCTTCAACACACTGGTCTCCAGCGTTGATTGGCTTTCCATTCTCATACACCACTCCAACCGCAAGTTCACCGCCGATAGTTATCCTCTTTACACCGACCTCTTTTAATCTCTCATTTAATTCCCTCCACCTGAATTTTGGAAATTTATGTGAGAAGATACCACCCCTTGGAACGGCAGATAAGAATTCTGTTGGTAGAAGAATGACATTTTTCGCATTAATCTTTTTGAGCCATTCCTCAGCCAATTCTTCCGTACCCCAGATAAACATTATCGTTGGCTTTTCTGTTCTCTTCAGGAAGCTTTCCACATCACTTAGATAGCTGTCATAGTCCTCCTTTTTGTATTCATATCCAAAGAGTTTTGTGTATCTCCATTTCAGATGTCCAACATGTACTAATACATTTATCTCGCCATCATTTTTTTCTATCAATTCTCTCAGATATTCCCTGTACTCGGGAATCCTGAAGAAGTTAATTGTCTTAAACCCCTCCTTTATCTCACCTCTTGCCCGTTTCTCTATCTCTCCAAACTCTTTATCGCTAAGGGTAAGAAGTTCCTCTATATTATAAGCAGAATCTATATCATAACCATTTCCGTAAATCCTGTATAAAGAATTTAGTCTCTCGATCGGATTCTTTGCCCGACCCTCAGAAATTACCTTGAGGATATTCTGAAGTGTTTTATGGCTAAATTCTTTGACAAATGGTAACTTATTTAATTCCTCCTTTAGCTCCGCCTCTCTTCTAATCTCATGCAATATTCCATCAATCTCCTCAATCCGCTCCTTTCTAACCCCATCTTTTTCAAGCCTTTTCAGAACTCTATTTACATCACCTGCCCTTCTCAAGTAGATTTCCATCAGTATGGTTCTTGCTAATTCACCCCTCTCATCTTTCAGGGGTGAGATCATGAGCAATTCGGCAATATTCTCCTCGGTTATATCCTCAAGACTCAATTCTTTTATCCTCTTCAGCCGATCCAAATCCAAGGCAGAGGGAAGACCGCCCTCTGGCGGTTTTTCCTCTAAGGATAGCCATCTCTCAGCTCCCTTTCTACCATTTTCCTCATCTTCGATCTCTCTAATAAAGTCCTCTAGTGTGCCCTTAGTTTTTTCTTCTATTCGTTCGCCCTTTTCATTTCTTACTGTCTTGGAATACCTCAGTGTGTTGCCTCTTTTTTCATAAATCTCAGCATAATCTTTTCCTGCACGAATAAAAATTCCATTTGGCTTTAAGGAGAATATTACTTCCTGCAAAACCCTTTTCTTCTGCGTTTTATTGAGATGTATAAAAACATTAGATTCTCTTATACCAATCATTGAGTTTTCCTTTGCTGGAATGTGTGATGCATCACATTTTATATACTCTAAATTTGGAGCAATGAATTGTATCTCATGCTCTTTCTCCGGGGTTTTGCGAATTTTTTGTAAAACAGGGACCAAGCCATCTGTTGTAATGTCAATACCAACTATTTTTATATTCGGATTTTCGCCAGCTATCTTTTTTGCAAGTTCTCTTGTTGTTATAGCAATATTTTCTTCCCTATCAGCAAGTGGTTTCCCAGCAGCAATTCCGATATCCATAAAGGTTCCTTTTCTATTTTTCAAATACTTCAGTATTATGTCGTCGCTTAACTCTAATCTACCTTTTGCCGTGTATTGAGAAGTATAAAAACTATCCATAAAAACAGATTCTACATCCTTTCTATCCAATATCGAATCATCCACAACATATTTCTTTGCCAGAATATAGTCTCTAACTTTAGAGATTGAAAAAAATACTTTCCTATTTAGCCAACCCACATCAAGTGGGGATATTTTTATTCCTTGTTCAACAAGATTGTATATTATAAGATTCATCAAATCTTTTCTGGATCTTAGACAATCCAAAAATTTATCTATATCTCTCCATCCTAAATCCCTTCCTATCCTTCCACACTCTTTTATAAAAATATTCTGCAGTTCTTTTTTGAATTCTTCTTCATATATCCGAGACTCTGTCTTACTGTGTAAGTATCTGTCATAATCTGAATAACGCTTATTTTTATAGATAACATCATTTACGGCCTTTATTGCATATTCCTTTATCTTCTTGCCAAGATCGATGGATTCAAAACCCGGAATCTTTTCTGATGGTTTTCTTCCAAAGTCATTATTCTTGAATTCCTCCTCATCTTCAACATCGTTCTCGGCAAGTTCTTCAACCTTTCCCTTGTTGATATACCATTTATGAACAGTCTGTCCCTCTATGCTCTCTGTGATAAGGCTCATGATACCATCATCCTCGAGAATCCTGAGTAATGCTCTCCTCCCCCAAGTCAAACTAGCATCAAGGATGTAATCTCTACCAGTTAGAATCTCATCCAATAATGATAAAATCTCCTCTGCAGTAACACTTTCTTTTGATGGGAATAGCCTTCTTAATTTAGTTCCCGCCTTATCTCCCTTTTTAACTCTCTCTTTGATTTTTGTTATAACCCCGCTATTCTCTATCGCCTTGGTAAGTGTTAATGCATCAACACCGCCTATGCTTGTAATCTTTCTTAATTCTGATCTGAATTCATCACTCAAGGAATAAACCCCATGACGAGGTCTTTTAAGAATATTCCCTTTTATAAAGTTGCGTAATGCATCATTAACAGTTCCTTTAAGAATTCCAGATAATTCTATGATCTCCTTAGGAGTGAAGGTTACTACCTCCTTACTATACACCAGAATGACATCCAGTATCTCCCTAAACCTTGCATCTAACCTTATATGTTTCTCCCTCTTAAGTCTGTCATAGAGATTTTCTATTCTCTGATCCAGAATTAGTTTGCTCCTTTCGGAATCATCTATGATTCCAGATTCATATAACCTATTAATAAATCTCTCACTTAGAAGATAACGATCCCTCACTGGCTTGATTAATACCTTTGCATCTACAAAATCGTGTAATGCATAATAAATACTTGTAGTTGGAAATCCAGATACATCTGTAATCTTTTTAATACCGAAACGGTTTAATCCTTTGTCCAGAATTAAATTCAGGATCTCTCTGAACATTGGCTCTAATTTTGACCCATCACTCTTCCTAAATTCATTATATACATGCTCCCTCTTCACATCCAGAATCAGTCTATCCCTTGTGGAATCATCTACAATTTCAGACTCATGTAATTGCTTAATAAATTTTTCGCTCAATAGATAGCGATTATTAACAACCCTTGTCAATATTCCCATATTTACAGACCTACGAAATGCTTGCCTGATAGTCTCCATAGGAATTCCAGATAATTTCGCTATCTTCTCTACTCCAAGGCAATTCAATCTATTGTCTATGATGAAACTCAGAACATTCCTGTATGATGCTTCCAATCTTACTCCAGTATTTCTCTCAAATTCATTGTAGATGGATTCTATTTTCAGATCAGTGATAAGTTTCTTTCTCTTCTCATCATTGATAATCTCAGATTTATATAATCTATCAACAAATCTCTCACTTAGAAGATAATGACCCTTTAAAAATCTTCCAGGTCTAACTAATACCCCCTTTTCCACTAACCTAAATAGTGCGTTCCTAACAGTTCTTCCAGAAATCTCAATAAGCTCTTTGATATCACCCGGACTGAAACGATTCAATTCCAACACTAAAATAGTTCTTAGAATCTCTCTCTGAATGGATGAGGTTGTATAGGCATTAATGAATTCATCCAGTTTCTTGATATGATCCCACACCTTCCTGAATTCTTTCTGAAGAGCCTCATCCATCTCAGAAATGGCATCCTTGACTATCTTCTCACATTCCTCCGGGAATTCTCTGTAGTATTTCATTAATACCTCGATCATCCACCTTTTCCATTCCGTCTTTACCTCCCGACTTCTCTCTACAAGGTTTGGGAATACCCATCTCCGGAGAAATTCAGGTGTGATTTCCTTTCTCAATTCTTCTACTGATAATTTCACTTGTCTTTCCCTTAGATTTCTTATCTGTTCTGGAGTTTGTATTGGAATTCCTCCGGGTTGTATCCTTCTAAGTCTCTTTGCCTTTTCGTCACACTCCCTAGCTTCTTTGAATTCTGATAGAATTTCATAACACTTAGCCATACGTTCATAGATCTCAGATGCCCTAACTTCATACCCTAATTCCTCATACAGAGAAGCAGCCTTCTTATAGAATTCTATCGCTTTTCTTGGTTGCTCCATCTCTTTATAACAATAAGCTGTTAGAGCATAGCTCTCCGCAGCATTTTCCTTCTCACCTAATTCTTCATATATTCTACCTGAGATTTCACCATATTCTGCAGATTTCTCAAACTCTCTCAATTCTCTGTAAATATTTCCCGATAGATAATAATTCCTGGCTTCTTTCTTCTTATCCCCGAGTTCACCGAAGATTCTTGCCAGGATTTCTGCACATTTTGCAGCTTCTATGTCCTCTCTCTGCTCAGATAATACTTTACCACGTTCCTTAAGCCTCTGGGTCATCTTCACAAGCCATTGGTCTATCTCCTCCCTGAATTTCTCTCTGACCTCTCTTCTCGTAGAGAAAATTATCTCAAATGCCCCCAAGTTCTTTATTGGATCCTCCTTAATGGTTCTGGCTAATCTTCTGAACTGCCCCCTCGTCAGGACAAGGCCTCCTGGTTTTGGTAATACCTTCTCAATCTCCTCAATCCACTCCTTTCTAACCCCATCTTTTTCAAGCCTTTTCAGAACTCTATTTACATCACCTGCCCTTCTCAAGTAGATTTCCATCAGTATGGCTCTTGCTGATTCACCCCTCTCATCTGATTCACCTCTCTCATCTTTCAGGGGTGAGGTCATGAGCAATTCGGCAATATCCCCCTCGGTTATATCCTCTGGCTTCAATTCTTTTATCCTCTTCAGCCGATCCAAATCCAAGGCAGAGGGAAGACCGCCCTCTATCTTTAATCTCTCAAAATCTATCCCATAGTGATCCATAGCAGCCCGCTCAAAAGAATTCGGTTTTATTCCATTCTTTTTCAGCCAGATTGCCTGTTCCAGAATTTCACCTCCGCTCCGGAATTCAAGAAGTGCCCTCGTTTTGATATCCTCACTGCCAAGATACTTACCTTTAAATTCCAGATAATACTTGTTTACTGTTTTCCTGTATTTACGCCCCTCCGCTGCAATTTCAATGATAATTCTCTTGATGGTATTAATAGCTGCACTTATTTCCGCATCTCCGCTCTCGGGGTTTTTTATCACATTTATCTTTTCTTCGAGTTCTGGCAGTTTTTCATTAACCTTGAAGAGGGGTTCGTATTCCTTGTAGTAGGGGCTCTTTCTTAACTTCGAGAATGGGATATGATCATATTTCCTTTTAATCCATGAAAATGACTTGGATATACCATCTCTTGCCTTATTTCTCTTCTCTTCCGTGAATGAAGGTTTTGTCAGATAGTACAAATAATTGCGGATAATCGTTATCTTATTGCCAAACCCACCAAAGAAGTATCGAGTCAAATCGTTTACCCTCTCCCATTTATGCAGTTTCCTGAAGAATCCCCTCAATTCACCATTTTTTATGAATGTCCTGAGCTCTCTCTTTTCCTTATCCGTTAATCTCAATCTTTTAGTTGTGGATTCAATTCCATACTGCTCAAATCCATATCTTTCCCTGTAGAGCTGGTAGATCCTTTTTATACCTAAGATACTCACAAGCCTTTCATATCTCTTTTTCTTTTTGGCGCGAGCATTCTTGACAATCTGTTCAACTATTCCTTCAAGATGAACCTCCAGCTTACCCTCTAAGGTTGTGCCAAGGTGCTTGAGTGCGTCTTCTGGCGATTTTTCTCTCTCTGTAGTGCCTAACTCCGCCTCTCTTCTAATCTCATCCCACAGCCCCTCAACCCATTCTCGATGCTCTTTTATCCTTGAAATGGCATCCTTAACCTTATTCTCGGTCTCTTCTGCATCGCCAGAATACAATCTGATCAATTCATCTCTCAGGAAGGATTTTAGCTTCTCTTTATATTCTGATTTCAGCTCTTGGGCATAGGTATTGAGGAGGATTGGCAATGCTCTGGAGAATTCTTTTAGAGGAGCGCCCTTAAGGGTTTCTTTAAGTATTGAGAATTCCTTCGGTTTTAGAACCCAGATTCCTCCTGGTTGTGGTTTCTTAATCTCTGGTAGCCTCGCTTTTTCTTTCTCCTCTCTTGTAGTGCCTAACCTTTCAGAATCATCACCCATGGCCTTATCTGGAAATTCCTCATTTTCTCTTCCATAACTTTCTTCAAGGTCTATCAAATACCTTTGAGTGCCTGTTATCCTGTGCTTCCCAATTTCCTGAATTTTTATTCCCGGGAGTTCCCTACGCACATAATCTACAATCTCTGGTTTAGCGACGAAACCTATAAATCGATAGTTTCTATCCCTAACTGCATCACAAAATTTCTCAAGTAGTCTTATCCCTATCCTTTGTTTCTGAAAATCTGGGTGAACTGCCGTATACTCAATATAAAAATAATCAGCATAATCTCGAGCAGGTGCTCCGGATATAAATCCAACTATCTTTTTACCCTCTCTTGCCACTATACATATATCATTCAAAAGTAGGGTATCTTCATCCTCTCTTGCCACTATCCAATGCTTTAGGGATAATGGCATTGGGGGTGCCCATGGGGTTATACCGGCACTTTTCTCTGTAAGCTTTATTATCTCCCTTATATCTCTTCTTACATTATCAAGATCGCTCTTATCCAATTGCTCTATCTTGATACTCCCATTTTCCCCATTTGCATCTGACTCCTCAACCGTCTCTGCTGGTTGTATATCTATCTCCGGAATCTCAACCTCTCTCAGATCGAATCTCGGGAATAATCTTTCCAATCCTTCTACCCTCTTTTTTATCTTTTTAAGTTCCTCTTCATCCTTTCCCTGCATACTTCGTAGAATTCCATCATACCATCCCCTGTTTTCTTTCTTGTATTTCTCAAGGAATTCCCTCTCTTTTTCTTCATTCCCAAGTTCACGACTAATCTCGGATTTCAGCCATTTTATATGCTCATCCCAGGGGATTTCCTTGTAGGGGTCAAATCTCCTGAGGAATATCTTCCTCTTCAGGGAATATGGAGCATCCTCGGGAATTTCTGGACGTCTTGGGTCTACTGCTCCTAACCTCTGATAGAATCCATCCGTTGGGTCTCCCTCAACTACCAGATATCTTATTCCCTTATTCTTAAGATACTGAGAGGCTATCCAGAGCAGTCCAGAACCTATGCCTTTATAATCTCCACCGTAATACGCAGAGTATTTTTCCTTAACGAAATGATATGCAATTGTTGCTGTGGATTTCGACCTAATCCTTAGAATAATATAACCAATCCGCCCCATACCCATCTCTGGATCATTGATGGAGATCTCGACTTCTTTTAAGTTATTGTCCACAGAGGTTTCTTCTAATTTGAATACGAATTCCTTTCCATCTCTACTCAGATATGTATAACCATTTTCTGTCTTTCCCTCTTTGAGGAATTCATCCATGTTGAATCTTGGCTGAATTTTCTCTGCTTCTCCGCCATCCTTCAATTCATCTCTTACATCATCAGAGAAACGAATAACCTTAGACTTAGTCGGTTTCCTATCATGGTAGAATAATATCCTTACCTTCTCCCCATCTACAAGAATTCTTGAATTAGTCTTAGGATCCGGCCTCTGAACAAACCTGATATCTTTAACCCAGGGAGACAACTCAAATTGGATGAATTCCTCAGGCATATACTGGATTGAAGGATCATAATAGATGACAACCTCGGCATCCTTAATTCCTTCCTTCTTCCCTAACTCCTGCAGAATGGCTTTCACGACACTGTAAGAATAGCTACTTTCAGATTTAGGATTGACAGCGATATGGGCCAATGCGATATAGAATTCTTCCCCTCTTTTAAACCTGAGAGCTAATCCTGTGCAGGTGGCAACCTTGTCCGTACCTAAGGGGATATTGGAAGATACAGAAGTAACCAATAAACCCCGGGACCATTCCTCCTCAGTTCCTATGGTGAGATACCTTACACCCTCTAAGGTTCCTGTGGAGAATAGCTTCTTTGAGGGCACCCTCTGGTCGATATAATATCCTTCCGCTCCCTTCTCCACCGCCTCCTGTGGCAGGGATTCATCCCCGGCTTTTTCGATCGTCACCTCGGATTTCTTTAACCCATCCAGCCATTCCCTGACGAAGTCATCGGGCTCCTTCAATAACTCCGCGACTGACAATTTTGATTCTGTTACATCTACCTTCTCATTAAACAGGTACATAAAGACCGACTCAGGACCATGCTTTGAAAAGTCATAGCTTTCTTTTAAGCGAGTTAACTCACTAACTGCCTCTATTGCTTTTTTCCTTAGATATGGTTCTAAGTCAAACCTGTACTCTAAAACCATACCAAATAAAGGCTGCCCTACAACATCTTCTATGTCCTTGAGCTCTCTGATATCCCTGCCATAAGGACCTTTTAACATCGCCCCAGGCCTGCTCTCTCCCAATGGAAATTGGCTATCGGCAGGATGAGCACAGATTATACCCAGAAGGGATTTCCCTTCCTTAGAGAAACGAGTGCGGATGAAACTCAGCAGACGATCCTCCCTAAATATCCCATATCCTTTAAGCTCCTCCTCAGATACAATATCTGTAATCAATGCTTTATTCCCCCGCCGATATCCGAACAGGAAGGCGTTCTGGGGGATGAATCTATCCTCCTTCACCAGACTCGCTTCTGCCAGTTTCCTTAGTTTAGCTTTACTCTCCTCGGTCGGCACGAAGCTGACCTTGAAACCTATCTGGTCTTCTGTGGCCAATACTATATGGAGGTGGCCCTCCTCTTTTTTCAGCTGAATCTCCAACCAGTTCTTAATTCTTAACTTAGAGTCCTGCTCCGCAGGTATCAACTGGGCAATTGTTGTAATCAGGTCTCCATGATCATCCCATAACTTCCGGAGTTCCTCATCCGCCAACTTGACTAGTTCCGGTTCCTCTGAATTAAGTGTTTTGAGTAGACGCGGAATAAACACCAGGATATATGTTTTCTTTATTTCGAGTATTTCGGCACCTTCCTTTATATCTCTTTTATTTTTGTATGCAGAGTTATCAAGCGCTATCTTTTTCAGCCTCTTTATCCATACATCCCTGATCCAAACACGTCTTTCTTTAACATCCTTCTTAACGGCAGAGAACAATACACCGAATATATCCCCTCTTAGGTTTTCCTTTGTCAATTTATCTAAATTGTCTGTGATATCCTCAATTAACGCATTGTAGGCTTTCTCCAGCTTCGGTCTGCTTACAGTTGGTATTGACTTACCAACAGTTTCTTTGAGTTTTTCGGGGCCAAATTCCTTCATGCTGTATTTTGTTCCGAAGATTTCGTTGAATTTATCAAGTTCGTCTTCTCCGTAAGCGAGAAGCGCCTCCGCCAGCCCCCGATCCTTGTCTTTGAGGATCTCGTGCATTTCCTTGAATGCTAGAATCCAGAATCCATCAACTACAGCAGCGGCTTTTTCACGATCAACTTCTTTTCCGAGAAGTTCCCTAAGCTGATCTCTCATTATGTGGTCATGTTCATGAGCCAATGCAAATAAAGCTGCAAGAGCTGGTTTATCTCCGTTGATGATTATTACCCCTTTATCTCTCTTGGCGATCTCATCTTCTTTAAACATGCTTGAGGGTCCTATTTTAATCTCAAAGTCCAGTGACTGGAACATCCTCTTGATGCCCATGTATTCTTTTTTGTACCATATGTCCCTGAATGGCACGCCCAGTATCACGCCAAGTTTTCCAAGTTTCTCCAGCTTTTCTTGGCTATGTTCAAGCTTTATGCTTTTTGGGTGGGAGTATGATGTTTTATCTTCTGTAGTGCCTAACCTCAGCTCTTCAATCGCCCTCTCAACAGCCTTATAATCACCTAATCCCCGCTTCTTAATCTCTATGAATTTCTCAGTAACCCTATTCAGATAACCGATGTCGACCTTAAT
>QMZG01000032.1 GCA_003663045.1 Candidatus Altarchaeales archaeon | reverse complement strand
GTGATAGATAATAAGATGAAATCTCCAAGGGATATGACAAAGGAGGAATTGTTAGATTTCGCACATCAGAGGATATTCTCTCTAGGCCCCAGAGATCTGGCATCGGCGTTAGCCCATGAGAATATGAAACACGGCATGGGAAAGATGATGTATGTCTTGGATAGTGGAGACGTTTTTTGTTTGTTTGGACCCGATGCCACTATAACCAGAAATATTGGGAGATGGATGAGTGGTTTCGGCTACGGGGTTGTAATAAGGTGGCCCGATAAAGGTATATTTTTTCCAGAGATAAGGCCCAATGGTTGTGGGATGATAATAGCAAGATTGGATGAGTTACCACCAAGGAGAGAGATCATAGAGAGGGTATCCGAGGTTGAAAATTCTGACCTATACCTGGATGGCATCAAAATCATACCCGACTTTGGAAAGGGCAATCATTTCTTTGAATTTTATAAGGTATTGGAAATCTCCCCCGATATAGAAAAGACTATGCCCGAAGAATGTAATTATGCCATACTCCATGGATCTGGTCCGGAAAGAAAAAAAGAGATGTATGGAATGATAGATGCGGGGGAGTGGATTAAAACCCCTCTGGGAAAGATATCGATATTAGATGGCAACGCAGGGAAAGAATACTATAAACTGTGGAAAGACTTCGAGAAATTCTCTAAGAAGAGGAGGGAACTATTAGCTAAAGAGGTTTTGGGTAAGTGTGAGATAATCTCCAACCTGACACATCAGGGGATATTCGCTAAAAATGAGATAAGATTGGGCTGTCATGACACCATGGATAGGTCCTACCCCAGAGGGGAGGCATTATTCCCAGTCGCCCTGAGATGGGATGTTCCCATGTACATATTCAAAGGGAAAGAGAATCTCTCGGATGAGGTTATATGCAGAACGGGCTTACATGAAAAGGCAGAAGATAATATGATAGAAGAATTAAAAAAAGTGAACATACTCCCACATGGAGGGGGTTATAGAATCGATCTAGAATATACCAATATAGAGGTTATTAGAACAGATCTTGGAAATAATTTCATCTTAACTGGCGCAAAACCCATCTCCAGGATCGATGAGATGGGCAAGAGAGGCGTCTCAGCCTTTGGGGAAATGATCATTATGAATCCACACGAACTCCCGTTCGACTACAGGGGTATGAGCATAATAGAGAAGATAATGGAATACGATCTTGGCATTCCGGTGGCAAAATTGCAGCCATTGATGACCATAAAGGTTTAAAAAATAAAAAATGAAGATCGGCGTTGCTGCACAGATATTCTGGGATTATGAGAAATTGGATTTAAATTATGTTATAACCCATGCAGTAAATGATCTGGGCTTTGAGTGTGTAGAAATCCTGTGTCAGAGTCCGATGTTTCCGGGATGGGGCACAGACAAGGCAGATAAGACTAAAGAAGAAATAAAGGATATATTGAGTACTATAGATACCAGTATTTCTCTGCACGCGCCTTATCATGACCTTAATATCGCAACCTGGAATCTTGGAGTTAGATATGAGGTAATAAAACAGATAAAGGAATGCGTGAAGGTTTCTAATTATCTTGGATCAGATATAGTTGTGGTGCATCCCGGATATGTGGCTTCCAGAAAATATAAAAAGGATAAGACCTTTGATATGATGATAGAGAATTTCAGGGAGATAACAAAAACCGCAGAAGATCTAAATGTTAAACTGTGTATGGAGAATATTGCCAGTAAACCCAAGGCCATGGGGGTTCACATCCACGAAATAAAGAGGATATTGGAGGGGGTGAATTCAGAAAATTTCAAACTTACATTAGATGTGGCCCATATAAATACAACTGGACTTAAGCCCAGAGATTATGTAGAGAATTTAAAGGAGTATATATTTCACGTTCACATAAGTGATAATACCGGGGGGAATGATCACCTCCCCATCGGATTGGGGAATATCGATTTTGAGGAATTTTTAAGGGAATTGAAACCCTATGATAGATTCCTGATAATAGAGGGTTGGATTCCACGGAATCAGGATCACTTTCTGAAATGGGACAAGATGCAACTGGAGAATATCCTAAAGAGATTGGAATCCACCTAAGGTCTGAAAAGAAAATATGCAATTATCATCAGAATTATCATCAAGATCGAGATTATAATTATTGAGTTTTTATCTGTTCCCAATGCGATGGGTATTGGTCCTATAAAAATTATAGCCCCTCCCCTAACCTCTGTTTTCCCTTTTCCCTGTTCTAATACAGAAAGGGTTAAGCCCGCTATGAACATTATAACACCCACCAGAATCAAAAGAATCCCAGCGGTTACAAGTTGTTGCATTTTCTTTTTCTTTTCTATTGAGATCATATTTTAAATTTTTAAATTCAATCATATATAATGAAAATAAAGGTAAAATAAGGTGAGAATTCAAAAATGACAATAAAGGTCAATATAGAGAATATGGTTTCTGTCATAACACTCAACCAGAAAATTGATTTGAAAAAATTTGTCAGAGAGATCAGGGGCTTGGAATATAATCCAGGCAGATTCCCCGGTGTTGTTTATAGAATTCGCGAACTCAAATTGGCTATGTTAATCTTCAGTTCCGGAAAGGTTATCTGTACTGGGGCAAAATCAGAAGGTGATATAAGGGAGGCGGTTAAAAATTTGCTGAAGAAGTTTGAAGAGGGTGGCATAAGGATAAAAGAAAGGCCTAAGATAGAGATTCAGAACATCGTAGCTTCTGCAAAGATGAACTTCAGGGTTAATCTTGACCGTTTAGCAATGGAGTGTGAAAATACCGAATATGAACCAGAGCAGTTCCCCGGCTTAGTTTTTAGATTAGGTGATCCCAAAACAGTTATGCTGGTCTTCAGATCCGGAAAGATAATTATAACTGGGGCAAAGACCTCAGAGGATGCTAACAGAGCCGCAGAGAAAACAAAGAAGATTGTAGAGGAGATCAATGCTGTGATTTGAACTTTTTATTTTGAAATCCATTTATTCTTAGTTACATCTTCATATATCATAATTAATTAATTTTTAAGATATATAGTATAAGGGATAGTATAAGATAACTATTGCGGGGGTGCCCGAGCTGGCCAAAGGGGCAGGAGAGTCACAGTGCAAATTGATAAGGAGATTGCTGAGTTGATTGACATATTGATATACATATTGGGGATTTGTATAAATGTGATACATACCATGAATAACTATGAATAGGCACTCTCCGGGGATCTCAGCTACTTCTGGGCGAACCAGTAAAGGGAAAGCCTTACCCAAAGAGTTTTTTCGTGAGTTTGGATTTCAATCGAGATCCAAACGAGAATGTGTTCAGGGGATTGATAATTTGGAATAAACCTGGATAATATTGACTTAATAATTGAACTGGACTCTGCCATACTTAAGGCCAGTAAAGGTGGGAAATCCTGTGGCGAAGGCCTTCAAGGGTTCGAATCCCTTCCCCCGCATAGCCCTTTCTCTTAGAAAAAGAAGATTCTCAGAGGGAATCTCGGAAATTTAAGGAAATGCCAGTAATGATCAGAAAGGCATCTGGAGAATTGGAGGAATTCAACCCAGATAAGGTTAGAACTGCTATAATTAGGTCCGGTGCCGCTCCGGATATAGCGAATAAAATAGTGAAGAGGGTAAGCGAGCGGATAAAGGATGGCATGTCTACCAAGGAAATTTACAGAATTACCTTTGGGCTTCTAAAGAAAGAGAGACATTCTCTGGCTTCAAGATATGATTTAAAACGGGCGATAATGCGTTTGGGCCCAGCGGGATTTCCCTTTGAGACATATCTGGGGGAGATTTTGAGAGAGCATGGTCATTCCATTCAGCTTAGGCAGATAATTCGTGGGGAATGTACTGAGCATGAGATAGACATAGTGTTAGATGGAAATATCCTGGTGGAATGCAAGTATCATAACACGGGTGGGATCTACACGGGATTAAAATCTGCAATGTATACCTATGCAAGATTTCTTGACCTTCAAGGTGGCATTTGTGAGAATAAATCAAAAAAATTTAAGGGTGTATGGTTGGCTACAAATACAAAATTTTCATCTAAAGCCATTGAGTATGCAGAATGTAGGGGGATAACGCTGGTGGGATGGAGGTACCCCATAGAGAATAGCCTCGAGCAGATGATAGAATCCAAGGGGCTTTATCCAATAACCATACTCCAGAATATTGATGCTATAAGCAAGGATCGATTTTCTAATGCTGGGATAATGCTGATAAAGGATCTAACGGAATTGAATCCAGTAGAGATTAAGGCAAAGATAGGGATTCCAACAAGTAAACTCTCCGGGATTATTCGGGAAGCAAGAGAGATAATTAAGCAATAACAAACGTTAATACTACATATACTACATAACCAACTCCGCACTAATAAAGGCCTCAACAAAAGCGGCAATCAAAAGTAATGGGATTACTACTAAGAGATAGATAACTGCTGCCTCTCTGATTCTTTGGCTTACCCTGCTTACCCTTCTTTTGTTATCTCTGGTCAGATAAGACAGACCGATTCTAATCCCCATGGCAGCTGAGATAAAAATCGCTGGTAGTTCAAATACAGAATGTAGAATTATGCCCTTTATGAAAAAAATTAGACCCAGATTTTTCTCAAGAAGGAGTTTTATTATGAATCCGACCAAAAAGCCATTAGTGAACATTATGAAAAAAGGAAGGATGATAAATGTCCCGCCGGCTAAGAGTATGAGACTGACTATGAGATTGTTAAAGAATATATTCAATGCTGTTTGAGATTTAGACTCAGTTAAAATTTTTTCTTTAATCTGTTTTAGATTCGGAAGCAACGCTTCTTCAGTTTCTTCAAAGAAGATAAATCCAAATGGGGTACCTATTATAAAGATGGATAAACAGATCGCCATCAGGCTTGTATTTTCTTTGAGAATTTTTATTATCACCTTGCCTACCTCAGATTGTCCAAAGGAGTAATAACAGAAATTATCCAGATTCAATGATCTCTATAATCTTCCTTCTGGCATTTTCCATTTCTACTTCGAGAAGGCCTCTATTGGCTAATGCGGGGACAATAGCAACTAATGCTGTATCAGAACCTGGAAGTATGAAAAACATTACATCAAATTTTCCGAGTTCAAAGTAGACTTTATCCAAGCCATATTCAGAGTATTCTCCAATGACACCGAAGAAATCATCCATAGTATCTTTCAATACTTCCCAGATTCCCATGATCTCCTTTTTGAAGTCTTCTGTAATCGGTACTATACCCTCCAGATTCTTTCTGGCTACCATGCATGCATGAATATCTTCTAAGCGGAGAAGGTCTTCATTCAGGATCTTTGAGATTCTCTCTCCTTTCTTAGTAACTGGACTATTTCCTTCTGTTCTTTTATCGTTAGGTTGACTAGGTTATAGATAATTGGTTCTGCTTTTTTTGATGACCTTTGAGGCACATCTCCCAGCGCGCGAGAGAATACATATTCTATAAAGTCGTTGAATGGTTTTTCTTTCTGGTGAAGCATCACTATTGGAGTTGGAATGTCAAACTCTATATCGTGTTCCAAGTCAATCAAGTCCTTTTTCATAAGATTAATGGTTCTAAAGATCCTCCCCACTCTAACTATTTCATCTATCTCATTTTTCTTATATTTTAGTTCGTGGAGTGGGATCTCCAAGAACAAATCCATGTCTAAACTCCTTCCGGCGAAATAGTCGTATGCCACCTTATAGAAATCTTCACCTTCCTTGTCTTTCATCTTCTCCAAGAAAATTTGCTCTGAGATAGCTACAAAGATTAATTTATTGAAATAATTAGATATTTTTTCCCTCAATTTATCTTCTATGGGGTACATATCTCTCAATGAAATAGCTCTTACAATTTCTATAAGATAAAATGCCCTTTCTTCTCTTGAGAGTGTTTCGTCGAGTAGATCATCCATAAGGTTTATTGTTGCATCCAAGATAAGTGAAAGTTTAAGGACATCTTTCGGATACTCAAGTATTGCATCTCTTGCGTATTTGGTTCTTAGATACTTCTTCCCAGCAAGCCATTTTTTTGTTATAGTTTGAGATGATTTAAACAGGGTTTCATGAACTACCTTGTGATGTTCAGTCTTGCCGTAAAGCTCCTTCTCTAGTTTCTTTAAGTAATTAATGTTCTCCTTAACCGTATCCTCATATATTTTTGCAAGAGTCTCAATCATCTTAAATTTTCAATGCCTCCTCGATTATTTCTTCCAAGACTTCCTCATCCTTCTTTTCAAAGAAGGCATCATAGAATCTCTTTTGAAGAGGGTATATTTTATCCAAAATGTATCTTCTCCTGACTTCATCCCACAGATCCCTCTTTTTTAACTCATCCTCCGTTCCAGTGAGGAAATCACAGTGTGTGTCACCCTTCAGTATGCACTTTGTTTCAATATTCTGAGTTAACTGCTGATGAACAAAACATCCACCACCTCCCATACAACCAGATATGAAATAGTCAATAGGTTCATCAGTATCGATGTCTTTAAGGTATTTTAGAAAGGGATTATCTGCTATAACGAAGTGTGTATATCTCCCAGGCATGTAGTCATAGGTTTTATATAATCCTATTCCCTCAGCCTCAGCCAAATCCATTCCAAAATTATAGACTTTTGATGGTGTATCAAGATTAAACCGCTCTTTTATCATTCCAACCAGCTTGAATCCCATAAGCCAAGATAGGAGATATAACTGATGTAACTTCTTTTGGTCATAAAAATATCTCGTCAATTCTCCTATGAAAAAGGTAGGTACAAGTGTCATGTGAATATTCTTCAACTCTATCTGCCCACCCTCAAACCGAAGTTGTCTCGTCATAAGCAACTTCGCAAGTAGACCTAATGCCATTTTACATTACCTTAATGTACCGATACTTTCTTCACCTATCTTCATACCCTCATCTGTAATGAATGTCTGGTATGTTGTGTGAGCATGCTTAGTATGCCTCATCTTCCTTATCTGGATTGTCCCGAATTCCTCGGTTCCAACTCCAATAAAGTTTAGCACTAACACACCATCGACCAGAAACTCCGAGATGGTATCTCTGCTTAGGTATTCACTCTCTTCCGAGCGCTCCGAAATCAGAAAGGCTGTAATTCTAGCACTTTTTATGGTTTCTACTAACTCCATGATAGAGCGTCTCATTGCCATCTCAGGACTGATTTGAACATTAGATTTTCTTTCCAGATCATAATCCATCAGGATCTCAAGATACCCTATAGTTTCCATTGAAACTATGTAACTGGAAAGGGAGTCAAAAACGAGTCTCTCTGGTTTGAAAGAGTCTATCTGATTTTTTATTTCTCTGTTGACTGAGACAGCGTGCTCTGACATAACTCTAAAACTTATTACTCTCAACTTCCCTTCTCTTTCTAGTTTTTTGAGATCCCAATTAAAAGTGGATGCCTCACGGATTATATCTTCTTTGTTTTGCTCGAAACTAATGTACATGCCTTTCTCCCCAAATTTTTGCGCTCCATTCACAAGAAACTGGAGAGAAAGTATTGACTTCCCCGATCCCGTAGGACCTGTGACAAGGACTAAGTTATTTCTTGGGATACCTCCATTAAGTAATTCATCAATACTTTTTAATCCTTCCTTATATGCTGGGATACCTATTTTTACTCTTTCCATAGTCATATTATATCTTTTTGACTCTTTTATAAAAATATATTGGCTTTACCTTCCAGATTCTTTCTGGCTACCATGCATGCATGAATATCTTCTAAGTGGAGAAGGTCTTCATTCAGGATCTTTGAGATTCTCTCTTCCTTTGAGTCCATTCTACCTATATCACCCCTCCGGTTTTGGCAACCTCCCTAATTAAACCAATTTCCTTCTTCTTTCGCTCGAATTCATAAGGGGTGTAACACAAAACTTCTAAATCAACAGGTAACTTCCAATTATCAAGGAAAATATCTGGTCGCTTTCTAAATGGGATTTCATCAAAATCCTTCGAGATAACTAATAGGTCTACATCACTTGTAAGTAATTCATCACCCCTACTTCTGGAACCAAATAATATCATCTTCTCTATCTTATACTTTCGACCAATTATCCCCTTAAGCCTCTTCAACTCCCGTAGAACTATTGAATTTTTGACTCCACCCATTTTATTAATTTCTCACAATTTTCAATATACGATCTGGCATCCTCCTTAGTATACATCTTGTATGGGGGATTCTTTCTTCTTAGCTATATATAGCGCCTTCCTTTGCAGTATCCAACTCCTCTTTACCCTGCAGCATCCAGCGTTCTATTTCAGGCCTCATTCTTAAACCTTTGTAAATGCTACATGCATGCATGAATATCTTCTAAGTGGAGAAGGTCTTCATTCAGGATCTTTGAGATTCTCTCTTCCTTTGAGTCTGTCATTTTATGACTGTTTAGAACAATTTCTTCTTGGCCTCTGTTTCTGCACCCCCCACCACCATACCCTGATCTGTGAATTCAATTGTTACTGGTTTTAAACTGTGTTTTGTCTGCCTCATTTTTCTGATCTTTATTGCTCTGTTGTCCAGGGCCTCATTCAAGGTCAAGATAATGGTACCATCAGTCACATAGCTTTCTACGCCATGTGCCGATAAACTACCATCTCCTGGGATCTCCGTTATTAGCAAGGTGGTTAAGCCAGCTGCCTTTAGTCTATAGTTCACCGCGAGAAGCATCTGTCTTATAGTGTATTTCACTTCATTATGATCCCTTATCAGGAAGTCTAGTGCTGGAAGGCTGTCAAATACCGCCCTCTTTGCCCCAATCCTTTTTGCCTTGCTTATTACGATCTCCAGAATCCTTTCCATATTGAATTCGTCTGGTAGAAGAGACATACTACCCTCTGGCTGACCTGTAATAGTGGTTGGAATGGATGCTGCATCGGATTTTGTAATTCCTACCCTGGCAAGGCTGGCATCTATTATCACCAGTTTACCTTCATCCTCTTGCCTCTTAAGATCAAAACCAAAGTTGATCATGTCTTGTTTCAGTTCCTTGGGATCCTGTTCCAAGGAGACCAAAACTCCGGGCTCGTCGTATTGAACAATTCCATTATAGAGGAATTGGATTGCAAAGGTAGTTTTTCCTGTACCGCAGGTTCCAGAGAGGAGAATGCTCCTCCCCCTGGGGAATCCCCCTTCCAATAGTTCATCTAAGCCAGGAATTCCGGTAGGGCACTTCTTGTTTATATCGACCATTTTCATCTATTAATCGTGATATAAAGATTATATATGAATATGTATATAAATTTATATAGGATTATGCATAAATACTTCACTCATTTGA
Source organism: Candidatus Altarchaeales archaeon (assembly GCA_003663045.1). GTDB lineage: Archaea > Altiarchaeota > Altiarchaeia > IMC4 > QMZM01 > QMZG01. Next base: position 1,294 of record QMZG01000032.1, on the reverse strand, counting down.
AGTAGTTAGCCTTCTATTTTAACATTTGCTACTGAAACCTAATGACCTTTTTATCCCTCATGAAATCTACTGCCATCGGTAATTTACATCTAAATTATTTTGGAAGAGAACAGGTAGATTGCAAGGACACCCACTTTATTGCTTCCAGCACCATAATCCCTGGATTGCCAATCGCTTTTAAGATTACACTTAGTTTCGATGGTGTTATTCGGAACTACTGATCTAAGTAACTTAAACCAAATATGAAAACTATTGGACTAAACATTGCTAAACTAATAAATTTCCCTGCTATTGCCATGACCTTATATTGACTTGGATCATAATTGCCAAACTCGAATCTTGATTCTTCAAATAACCTTTGATATTCTTCATCACTCATAGTCGTCAACAACCACAATGGCAGGAATCCACAATGCATATTCCTTATTCTTTTTTGCAATCATGTACCCACCAGGAATTGCTGTAAAAAATGGGAATAAGAGTACTGCCACCCCTCTTAAAAAAGAGGGAATATTAGTCGGACTATGTAACTCATTACATAGAATGATGCAACGCTCAAAATTAAATAGATTCGATTCCTCCTTTTATTATCTCTAAGTTTTTTAACACACCTCTATTAAACTGAGTTTCTGATTTTAAAAAGGATGGTACAGGAGAGTTTTTATTTCTTGGCATTGAATTATAAACCTTTAACAAATAATTAGGGCGAACATCCCAACAGTTAAGCTTAGTATTAGCTATAAATTGAAGAAGTGGATTTAATTCTGTTCCAAACGACTTATAACCATTAAGCTTTGCTTGAACCAACACTGTTCCACAACCAGCAAATGGATCAAGTATAGCAGGATTGCCATACTCCTCTTTGTATTGGTCTATTATAGATTGAACAAACGATGCAGAAAATCCCTGAACGTATGGGGCCCAACGATGAATATGTTCATTTATATTAGGTGTGAATTGGATGGGTTGAATGTTCTCAGTGATATTAATGCCAATCTCTTTTAGGTAAGGGATAGAATCCACATCTGATGACCCGCCTTTTTTTTAGGTGACTTCATAATGTTTATTTTCCTGACGTCCAGGATACTCTGAATCTGTCTTTCTTCTTTAGCTTCCATCTTATTCACCTATGTATTTAATCATTTTAACTCTTTCAAGCGACCCATTGCAGATAACGGCTCCAGCATATACGAAGTTTCGGCGTAGCCGAAATTTAGGTGAACGAAGTGAGCCGTATATGCTTGTTATCTGCCGTGCTCCTTTTTCATATTGTCTGCAAGATTTTTTAAGGTTT
>QMZG01000031.1 GCA_003663045.1 Candidatus Altarchaeales archaeon | reverse complement strand
AGATAATATAAATAGTTAAAACTATCATTTAAACTATCTTACCCCTTCTCAACCACTCTAAATCGCTGATATAGAGCTCTCTAATATCCTTTAAGCCAAGATTCAGGGCCACAACCCTGTCCAAGCCAAGACCCCACGCTAAGACGGGACAGTCGAAGCCCAGCAATGGCTTAACCACCTCCGGTCGAAAGATTCCAGCACCACCCAGTTCTATCCATTCACCCCTTTCTTCTATAAAAACCTCGGGCTCAACACTCATCTCCGTATATGGGAAATATGCTGGTCTAAATCTTACCTTAGAGCCCATATGGTCATAGAATTCCTTTAGTATTCCAAGCAGATTTCTGAAATTTACATTCTCATCAACTACTATGCCCTCAACCTGATAGAACTCGGGCAGATGTTTATAGTCAATTGATTCATTTCTAAAGACCTTTCCTATGCAGAATACTTGTGTTGGAAGATCCTCCATTCTTATTTTAGTTAGATACCTGCCTGTCACGGCTGTGGTATGGGTCCTCAAAATAGGCTTTTTTGCCACCTCTTCGCTCCATTCATAACCCCAGCCGGTAGATCCAGTTGTCCAGCCATCTTCATGCGTTCTCTTCACATTTGCCTTGAATTTTCCAAAGTCGGGTATTTCAATCTCCTTTGGATTTTTCAGATAGAATGTATCGTGCATGTCTCTGGCTGGATGATCCTGTGGTTGGAATAATGCATCGAAGTTCCAAAATGCACTCTCAACCAATGGACCCTTGATCTCCTTAAAACCCATCTCACAGAATATTTCTCTAATCTTTTCAATCAACCTCTGCAATGGGTGCCTCTTGGCTGGAAATTCTGGCTTCACATAAATGTCAATATCATAGGGCCTGAATCTCATTTCTCTCCATCTCCCAGAAATGAGCGTTTCCGGGGTTAACTGGGAAATTGCTTTAACCCTTGCAGATTTTCCAATCTTCAAACCCTTTTCGGTGGGCAGGAGCCAAATACTTTTTTTCTCAGAGATCTTTATGACATCCTTTCTCTTTCTTAGGAGTTCTAGACCTTTCATCAGATGTTCATCCAATTCCTCAGAATTTATCCTTTCCCTTTTCTTCAAAATCTCCAAGAGTTTTTCATCCTTGGTTTTCTCTCTGTTCAAAATCTTTATAATACCTTTCTCAAATCTTCCTTGTTTCTTTTTACTAAGCCATCCCAGAGCAATAGTAATCTCATTCTTGCCGAGCTTATCTTTTAGGTCAGAGATACTCCCTTCATCCTTGATTATCTCAATTAGTTGTCTTTCAGGCAGCCCTTTCTCAGCATATAATCTCCCCTCTTTACCCAGAGAGATATCCTCGGTAATCTTCTCTTCAATCCTTATCAGACCCTTTGTTGAGAGCCAGGAAGATGCCCTCATTACCGCATCCAAGGGAATCTCCGCCCTCCTTGCGATCTCCTCCGGTTTGGATTTCCTCTTCAGTTCCTTCAGAATCTTCACTTCATGTGGATGTAATTCCATATCATAAATTATTAATGATATTCCTTAATAATATGAATGAAGTTAAACTGAGCGATGAAATCGCTCAGCCACATTGCCGTTAATAGAAATGAAAAACAAAAGAAATGTCAAATTCTACAGAATAAAGGAGGAAATCAGAATTCTTGGAGTAGATGATGCACCCTTCGATCTTTATAGTGATAAAAAGACCATGCTGGTCGGAGCCGTGTTTAGGGGCGGAAACTGGCTGGATGGCATTCTAAAAACAGAGGTCCTAGTTGATGGAACGGATTCCACGGAGAGGATAGCAGAGATGGTAAACGATAGTAAATTCAAGGATCTTCGCATTATCATGCTGGATGGTCTGAGCTTCGGTGGTTTCAATCTCGTGGACATAGAAAAACTATTCAAGAAAACCAACCTGCCCGTGATTGTGATAGTGAGACATATGCCAGATTTTAAAGCTATAGAAAATGCAATAAAGAATTTGAAGAATAAAAGATTCTATTCTAAGTGTATAAAGAAGGCTGGAAAGCCAGAAGGGGTTGAAACCAGGCCCGGAAAATTTATCTACATTCAACATCACGGTATTTCTTTCAAAGATGCGGAGGAGATTGTTAAATTATCCTCAACGAGGAGCCTGATTCCCGAGCCAATCAGGGTAGCTCATCTCATTGCTTCCGGAATTGTGTTGGGGGAGTCCAGGGGTGGTGCCTAAATTGATAGAACAGATGATTATGTTAACCACCACAGGGTGTTAACAGGTATACCAAGAGTATATAAAAACTACAAAAGCCCAAGAATCCTCAATGCAAGATACGCAGCGTTTGCTCCATTGTCAATACCAACACAGGCTACCGGAACCCTTTTGGGCATCTGTACAATGGAAAGAAGAGCATCCAAGCCACCCAACTTTGAAGATACGGGAACCCCTATAACCGGCTTATCTGTCATGGCCGCTACCGCTCCCGGCAACGCTGCAGCTAAACCAGCGATGCAGATAAAAACCTTGGCATCAGAATTCTTCACTATATCCCTCAGTTTCTCGGGTTTCCTGTGAAAAGAGCAATATTCCAAAGAGTAATCCACTCTGCTCTCCTTCAGAACATCTTCAGCCTTCTTAACAATATCCTGATCAGACTTGCTTCCAGCGATGATTAATATATCTGCCATGTTAATTATTTAAACAAGATGATAAAAATAACAATTCTCGGCTTGGGAAGGATGGGAAAGGAGGTTTTAAGGCAGTGTATAGCGGAGGGCTTTAAAATAGTTTCAGTAATTGAAGCACCAAAAAGCCCTTTGTTGGGAAAGGATGCCGGAACATTGGCAGGAATGGAGCCATTAGGAATCTGGGTTACAAATTCTGAAGATTTATCAGAGACATTGGATGAGGATAAACCCGATGTCACCATTGACTTTACCAATGCTCATGCATGTGTTGAAAATTCAAAATTAATTTGTGAGAGAGGGATAAACATGGTTATCGGAACTACGGGATTTATTGAATCTGAAATGAAAGAATTGAGAGAGAATATAGAAAAATATAAGACGGGAGCAGTGATCTCTCCAAATATGAGCATCGGAGTTAATGTCTTTTGGGAGATTGTGAGAAGGGCAAGTGAATTATTGAAGGATTATGATATTGAGATAGTTGAGGCACATCATCGTTTTAAAAAAGATGCCCCTTCGGGAACCGCCCTGAAAACTGCAGAGATAATCTCTGAGAAGTTGGGAAGGGATTTAAAGGGTACTGCAATCTATGGAAGGAGGGGGATGAAGGAAAGAAACCCGGGAGAGATTGGAATTCATGCCATAAGAGCTGGGGATATCGTGGGTGAACATACGGTGATATTTGGAACCCTTGGGGAGAGGGTGGAAATAATTCATAGAGCGCATTCAAGAGCAGCATTTGCTAAAGGTGTTGTAGAGGCGGTGAAATTTATTAAAGATAAAAGGGGGATATATGGGATGGATGATGTGCTGGGATTGAGATAAACTTCAATCTGCCGCAGAGGCTTTCTACTTTTCTTTCTGATCGTCAGAATATGTAAAAATGAACAATAAGTGCCATAACTATAACAAAACCTAAAAACAGTATGGTAGCTATCCAATCTACTCTATCACTTCCCTCAAGCTTTGGTAAAAATCTATATATCCCCATCCTCCTATATTAGATATAGATTTAAGGGTATAAAAAGATAATATTTAACTTCAAAATAGGTAGACAGAGCTAGATAAAAAAGAAGAAACACAGATAATTGAAGAAGGAAACTGGTTTGGTTAATACCACCCGAACATTCTCTTCCTTTCCATTGGCTTTGAATTCCCCCAATCAATTACCTCCAGACCTTTCATTATCACATTGGGATCCTTCCTGTCACGGGATTTTTTGATTATCTTTAATGGATTTTCCCCCACCGCTTTTTTTGCAATCTCCCCTGTCATTCCCAGAGAGATTCCTATTGAGATTAATTCCCTCGGTGCTCTCAGTGACCATCTATCATCAGCATTAGATGTTATGATTGTTGGAACATCATATTTTCTTGCCAGCATGACATTCTGTCTCATTTTCCCCATTATCTGACTTCTTAACATTCCATGAGAATTCAAAATCCTTGAAAAATCTATCTCCAGTGCAATAAATCTCTCAGACATGAATCTTGCCATTATATGATCAACGCCAGAATTTTTCTGATCCATAAAATCCTTATCAATGGTCTCTGGATGGCATAAGATGTCGACTTCCCAGCACTCTGATGCCGCCCTATTGATATCTTCATCTCCGCCATCAACCAGGATGAGATCGGCATATCCTAAAGCTGCTCTGGATTTTCTCCGAATCTCATTGGGAATCTTTGTGGAAATTTTAGCGCCTATGAGAATGTCGATCTTTGATTTTTTCTTTAAACATTCGATCTCCTTAGAGAACGACTTAAAATTGGAATCAAAATCCTCCACCAGGCAGATTCCATTCCAGCCCAAATGCTCGGCAAGTTCTATCTTTTCTTCAAAGTCTTTTGCACTTACATGAAGGTCGTAGTATTTGTGTTTCATTCTCCCAATAAAATCCTACTCAGTACCTCTGGATCCTCTGTCTGGCATTGAAACTCGCAGTAAGGATCGCCATTAGCTGTGCATTTGGTCTCCTCTACTATCCACTTTGTCCTAGTAGCCTTATTAAGAACCCCCTCCATTATCCCACCCAGGAACACACATAGCTTCATATGAATGTTTTTCACGCCAGAGGAATATACCGATTCCCTCATTTTTATCGTAATGATCTCTGGATTCAGTTCGGATTCCATTATTCCCATCCTCAGGTCTAAAAACATATTTTTTGTATATTCCAAGGCAGCTGGCAGGTTGTCTATTCCTATTTTTTCCATTATTCTCTCGCCGACCCTTCTTCCGGCCCATTTACATAGTAGCACATGCCCTTTGGATATTGAAAGTAACAGATAATTCAGAGATTGAGACGCCGAAATCGTTAGAAGATCACCCATCTCCTTCCTTCCAGTATCCTTTTCCTTACTGATCACAAGTTCAATACACATGTCTAGTATTCTTCCATACTCCTCTTTTGTTAGTACAGATATCTTTGAATGTATCTCCTCTTCGTGTAGATATAGTTCCATCTCGCAGTGAGAATCTCCCTTAGCCACGCACTTAATCTCAATACAGTCCCATAGACCTCCAAAAAGAGCCTCCGCCTGTCCAGAGAGAACACCCATCTCTATACAATTACATGGTTTAGTAAAGTATCCATATTGGTATCTATCTGTGAGGGTTTTAATTATGGCACAACTATTTTCTTTCATAGTATATTTTAACCTCTTTTCTTCTTTGTTTATTTCGATCAGCTTTATAAATGCGCCACCATTTCTTTGCCAACCCTTCCTTAGTGCTTCTTGTATCCTCTCATTTTGAAAAACCTTCCAGAACAATCCAGTTTTTACCAGAGCGCTAACAAGTGATTTTATTCTCAGGGTTTTGAATGCTCCATCGGCAGTGCAATATCCCATTATCTTTCCAAGCCTGTAAAATTCGTATGCAAATATTGGTGAGAGATAAAGAAATGAGAAAAAACGCAAACCAAAAGAGGCTATATGTTCATAATCCCCCAATTCTGGACGAATGGGTTTGATTTTCGTGTAAGGGCTAACACCGATATTTCTTATAGATTGGAAATTAGAGTATAGGAATTTCCCCTTTCTGTTCCTCTCCAATAGATATTCTACCCAATCTACCTCACGTTTTTTTAATTCAGATTTGGGCCTCATTTTTATAAAATTATAAAAATATGCTTCTGACGCAGTAATAGGGTATCCTGATCAAAAACCACCTTTTGAATTCCCCATAATCTATCCTTCCCGCCGGAATTTCGAGGGCTTTATCGAGTAGGGATCTATTATTGGCAATCACCTTTACAAATATCCCCGGATGTTTATGTATAAGTAGAGATATATCTAGTGCATCTTTTAAATACTTGCCAAAGGCATTACGACATATCCAGTCATACTCCGCCAATTTCTTCTTTGAAAAATCATCCGTTTCGTGCGCATCTACCATAACATTGGTAGCTATCTTTCCGGAATTTATTGCATATGATATGCCCTCTCCAAAGATGGGATCAACAAAACCGGCCGCATCTCCCACTAAGAGGATTCTATCCGAGTATGTTACTCTATCGTAACCACCAAAGGGGATCAGATGTGTATGATATCTCACATTTGTGTCAAGATTTAACATCCTTAGAAAATTTATGAATACATCCCTTGGATTCTTGAATCCAGATAATGCACCGGCAATTCCCACGGAGATATGTTCCTTCTTGGGGAATACCCAGCCATAGCCTCTGGGGGTAGATCCGAAATATGCCCTTACCACATCCGAATCTTTTATATCATCATCTACATCAATTGGTATTTCCGCCTCTAAGGCGAGTGCGAGTTCTCTGGGTTTAAATTTTTCTCGCACATATCTAGATACGGTGCTATTGACGCCATCCGCACCAATTACCGCAGCCGTTTTATATGTATTCTTATCTGTTTTGACATCTACGCCATCCTTCGTTAAATCTAACGATCTAACCCGTTCGGAATCTTTTAATTCAGCATCCGCATCTATTGCTTTTTCCGTTAAATACATATCAAATTTATCTCTGGATGTAAGAATAGTTAACCTATAAGGTTTCCTAATTTCAATCTCATACCTTCCATAATGAAGTCGGACACCATAGCATTCCCTCTCTATCAGCTCCCTCTTGATCTTAAAATCAAGCAAAGAAATGGCCCTTGGAGTAACACCACCCCCACAGGGCTTATATCTGGGCAATTTTTCCTTCTCTAAAATAAGCGTTTTAAGCCCTTTTAATGCACATTGTCTCCCAGCGGTCGAACCAGCGGGTCCAGCACCAACAACTATTACATCGTATTTCACTTTTATCTAATTTTAGTTCCGGGTTTAACCCCCTTATCTATGGTTAATAAAACTGGCTTTCCATCTACATCAGCAGCAAGAAGCATTCCCTCCGACTTCTGACCCCTAAGCTTAACGGGTTTTAGATTCGCTACAACCACTATATCTTTACCGATTAATTCTTCTTTTTTATAAGCTTCTTTAATCCCGGCAACGAGTTGTCTCTCCCCCAATGAACCGAGATCGACATTCAAGAGATAGAGTTTATCTGCCCTTGGATGATCCCTGACCCCTTTTATTCTTCCTATTCTGATATCCAGCTTCTCAAATTCATCAAATTCGATATACTCCATTTTTTCCTTCCCTTCCCTCAGTTTTAACTTTAAAAATTTACTCTCAAAATCTTCAATTTCTTCATCTTCAATCCTCTTGAATAATACCTCTACCTTCCCAATCTTATGTCCCTCCTTAACTCCAAGTTCAGATGCGGCATTCCAATCCTGATCATGGACCGATCCTTCCAAATTGAGAGTCTTCCAGATTTTTTCAGCAGTAAATGGTAGGAAAGGTTCACACAAGATGGCCAGGGTTCTGCAAAGGTTGGCACAGAGGTACAAGGTAGAGCTGTTCTCATTCTTCCAGGGCTCTTTTTTCTGGAAGTATTCATTCCCATGGTGGGCGAGATTCATCAATTCCCTCAATGCATCCAGAAATCTGAATTTTTCCAGGTTTCTTCCCACACGCCCTGGAGATTCTCTTATAAATTCCAGCATCTCCTCATCCAATCCATCAAATTCCTTTATCTTGGGGATAACCGAACCTTTTTTCTCAATAAATATTAATGACCTGTGAATAAAATTTCCAAAAGTAGCGATCAATTCATTGTTCACCCTGTGCTGAAATTCCCTCAGAGAAAAATCTGCATCATGTCTCTCCGGGTTAATGCTTAGAAGATAATAACGAAGAGCATCTGGTTCAAATTCTTCCAGACAGTTGTGAAGCCATAGAATCCAACCTCGAGAGGTAGACATCTTTCTTCCTTCCAATGTGAGGTACTCGTTGCTGGAAATCTGCCATGGTAGATTAAAGTTTCCGTGCGCGAGAAGCATGGCTGGCCATATTACGGCATGAAATGGGATGTTATCCTTCCCGATAAAATGTACTATCTTCGCCTTATTGCACCAGTATTTTTTCCATTCATTCTCTTTATTGATCCCCAGAGCCCATTCCTTTGTGGCGGAGATATAACCTATTGGGGCATCGAACCATACATAAAGAACCTTCCCTTTACTTCCTTTTATGGGTACTGGAATACCCCAGTCGAGGTCTCTAGTTATAGCCCTGTCTTTCAATCCCTCCTTGATCCAAGCAAGACAGAAATTCCTGGCATTATCTGGCCAGTGTCTATTCCCAGAAATCCATTCTCTAAGTCTTTCAGAGAATTCACTCAACCTGAAGAACCAGTGTTCTGTCTCCTTCATCTCCGGAATTTCTCTACAGATAGCACAATAAGGTTCCTTTAATTCATGTGGCTCAAGTTGCTTTCCACATGCTTCGCATTGATCCCCCCTTTCGTCATTACTCCCGCAATAGGGACAGGTCCCTTTAACATACCTATCTGGAAGAAATCTCTTACATCTTGGGCAGTAGGGTCTCTCAACGATCTTTTTGTAGATAAATCCATTTTCTAAAATATTTAAAAAGAATTTCTGTGACAATTCATAGTGAATCTTCCTAGAAGTTCTGGAAAAATTATCGAAGCTAATTCCCAGGTCGGAGAATGCCTTCTTTATAATCCTGTAATATTTATCCACTACCTCCTGAGGTGAAATACCCTCCTGCTCTGCAGTCACCGCTATCGGGGTTCCATGTTCGTCCGTTCCGCAGATAAAGAGTATCTCATCTCCCTTTAGTCTATGATACCTGGTATAAACATCTGCGGGGATATAGGCTCCAATGGCATGTCCAACATGTAATGGACCATTTGCATAGGGTAACGCCGATGTTACTAGGATTCTTTCTTTTGTCATATATATGTATTTGCTTTAGAAGTTGAAATAAAAAGAAAATATCTATTTTTTCTTTCCAATACCCCTGACCTTCTCTTTATATCTCTCCAGCCTATCCTCTACAATCTCAATGTCTCTCTCGATATTATCGAGCATCTTGTGTTCTACTTCAACCACTTCATGCTCCAGTATTATCGCTTCTGTCTTAGCACCATGAATTAGATAGCCAATTAATGCGAGAATGGGGAATATCTCCAGCCTGCCGGCGATCATCTGAAATATCAAGAAGATTTTCACTACTATTGGTTGTGGATTAATATTTAGATTAGTCATACTGCTGGTGCCCTGAGCGGATGCCGAAAGCATTAACGCATCAATAGGCTCAATACCCCCACCTTCGGGACCTACACCAAATATTAATAGAATTAACATTCCCGCAAACATCAGGATGATATAGATGAAGAAGAACAAAGAAATGATTCTGAGTTCCTTATCTGTGAATATCCGTTTACCAAGTTTTAGTGGAACTACCGCAGTATCCGGAAGTGAAGACTTCGTAATCAACCACTGGATAGCCTTCATCAAAACCGCAAATCTGATCAGTTTAAGACCACCACAGGTGGAACCCGCTCCCGCTCCCACTATGGTTAATGTAATGAGGATAAATTTTTCAACATTCCCCACTGAATGTAGATCAAGGCCCGTGTTGCCGGTTGTGGTTACAGCAGAAATTACCGCTAAGAAAGAATTTTCTAAGATGGAAATTCCTTGATAGATTATATCATCCCAGGAGAGGACAACAAAGAATAGAAGAGAGATAGCTATTATCCAGCAGAGGGTTCTGATCTCTATGTTTCTAAAGAATTTTCTCCAATTGCCGCTAAATAGCATATAGTGTAGGGTGAATGGAATCGCGCCAATGAGCATGAAGATGGTGAGAACCGACATACTGAGAAGATTATTAACTTTAAATCCCTGGTCCAGGAATATGAAGCCGCCGGTAGCCAGTGTACTCATAATAGCGGTTATGGAATAGAATACATCATTATTAATAATCCACAAAAGTATTATCCCCACCAAGGTGTAAAAGAGATAAACCCTGAAGATAATCTTTGCTGTGTGCTCCACACTTGGCGTTATTCTCTCCGCGCCAACCTCCATCTTATACAGATACACAGTTGAAATTCCACCCCTTGCTAATATGGATAGAAAAAGGACTATTATCCCCAAGCCACCAATCCATTCTGACAATGTTCTTCTGAATATGGTACTGTGTAAATAGGAATTAGATCTGGGATTCAATTCATCATCCAATATAGTTAATCCGGTGGTTGTGTAACCAGAAATACTTTCGAAATATCCATCTACTAGGTTGTCTACAGAGCTACCCTTCAATGTCATGAAAAAGGGAATTGCACCAAAGAATGATATAACCAATAAGGATATGGCTGTTAGCAGCATGGCATCCCCAAACTTTAATTCCCGACGTGGTGATCTGATGAAGAATAGACCACAGAAGCATGAGAGAACACCAGCTATTAAGTGTGGAATTATGGGTTCATCGTAACGATAGGCAACCACTGCTGGGAGAAATGACAATACTCCAGATATTAAGAGAAAGATTCCAAGATACCTCTCTATACTCCTTATATCCATAAAAGATAATTT
>QMZG01000030.1 GCA_003663045.1 Candidatus Altarchaeales archaeon | reverse complement strand
CGAATGCACATGCTCAGCATTAAAACAACAAAAAGAGGTAATAACCTTTTAACGGAGATCATTTTAGAGCTGACATTATTATTAGAGCTGAAGGATTAATAAACCCATCTTTTTATGACATAAGTTCCTCTCTGCCCGTCCCATTCCCTTTTCGCTTCAACAATCTTGATTCCTTTCCTGAACATCGGGCAGTCAAGGACCAGTGTTTCGGCCTCGCCGCCCTCAAAGCTTAAATGAATCTTGAATCTTCTGTTCAACTCCTTCAATTCGTCTATTGCCTTTTCGTCGATAATCCTTCCCAGCCAGCCTTTATCCAGACCCTCCGCAGAAACTGAGGTAATCATAATCCTGAAGCCAGATCTCATAAGCTCATGCCAGTATTTCTCTGGGTTAATGTGCCACAACGGAGAAATACACTCCAGAGAAAATTTCTCGCATATTCCGTCAATTCTCTCCCTCTGATAGTTTGAGGCAATTACACCCGTTAAGATTCCATCCACTTCGTCCTTTACCCTAAGGATTAATCTTTCAAGGTCCTTCAATTCCTCTTCTTTCTCGCCCGAGGTCTTTTCAACGAGCAATGGAATTCCCATAAGTTCTGCCTGAATCTCGGTCAGCTCGATATTCGGGTGGTGAAACATATAACTCTCATGACTCTCTGGCGTCATCGAGAGTAGATATCTAATATCGTGACCCCCCTTCCTTGCAAGATAAACCGCATACAAGGAATCCTTCCCCCCCGAGGTTAGTGCCGCGAGTCTCATATGTATCCCCTAATCTTGTCATATATTTTCATATAATCACATGAATGCTAAAAGCCCATAGCAATGTAGCTATTCGTGGAAAAATTCTAGTTAGATTCTTATGGGATTGATAGTTGGTTGGATTTTTTTCTAATCTCATGGATGGGCTATATTCCCTATCAGCAAATTTACCAGAGAACCTGCAACAGCAATAAGAATTAAAGCCAGGATAACATACATGATCCCTCTTTTGGCATCATCCCTCTCCTCTGGTGTAGTTGAGGTTATTAATTTATAGCCATAAATAACGAACATTATAGCAGCTATAATCCCTGCTATGTAGTAGATTATCTCAGTGATACCATAGATTGTATTATTGAGTCCACATATACTTTCACATGCATTTATACAAGAGTTTTTCATATCATTATCAGCAAATTGTGAACAATAATCAGCACAGCAAGCGGGACATTCTGGAAACTCATCTGTAGGGCAATCTGTATATCCACCACAAATTCCAGCACACGCTTTCTTACATTCCTCAAGACTTGTGCCATGTGCAGTTATAGTTATTGTTTGACCAGCAGTTGTGCAATCGCAGGTGCATGATACGATAAGAGAGGGTAATGTAGTGATTGTTGTTGAGATTGTCGGGGGTTCAAAACCAATAGGTAAACAACAAGGTATCCCCATCGCACAATCAGTATATTTATGACCCACATTAGGATCTGGGTAATATCCAGGATTACAAGTACTCCCACAATAACCACCTGCTTTTTTACAGGGTTGATCTCCTGGAATCTCTTCACAGGTTCCGTCACAGCACACCTGCCCTGGATACAATCCAGCATCAGAAGCTTGAGATGTGAGATCATCTCCATTACATTCGTAACCTACCTCGCACCATTCTCCGCCTAAGTCAGCGCAAGTTTCAGTTAATGGTAAACAACAAGATATTCCAAGTGCACAATCAGTATATTTATGACCCACATTAGGATCTGGGTAATATCCAGGATTACAAGAGGCTGTAGTAAGACAGTATCCTCCAGCATCTTTGCATGGTTCAGTTCCTGTCGGGGGCTCACAGGTTCCGTCACAGCACACCTGGCCGGGGTATGAAAAAACATCAGAAGCCTGGGAGGTTATATCATCCCCATCACAGGAACCCCCTACCTCGCACCATTCCCCGCCTAAGTCAGCGCAAGTTTGAAGCTCTTCAATCTCCTCCAAACATGCGTCCTCCCATGCTTTACTCGGGCCAGTAGCTTTATTCGTAATCTTACATCTTCCACAATACACTTCACTACTGTCTGCTTCTATCTTATCAGGTCCGGGACAATTAGCCATCTTATATAAAATACTCTTTACATATAACTCAGCCGATAATTCAAGACTCAAATATCTATATACCACAGCATGACAATCACCATCATCTAATTTTGTATCGTATGGTCCAATACCTTCACAATGCTCAGCCATTACTCCACTAGACACTAAAATCAAGATCAAAATCCCCACCACAACCAGCAAGATGAATTTGTGTTTCATTCTCATTTAATCATTTGAATGATGACTTAAAAAAGTAGGATTTTTTGTAATCATTATTTCACGACACACTTCATCACATTTAGATCCTTTGGGTCTGGCTGAATATTTGGGCCACCTGGTAAAGCAACACCACCCATCAATAAATCCACCAGAGAACCTGCGATAGCAATAATAATCAAAGCCAGAATAATATACACAACCCCCTTCTTTGCATCGTCTCTATCCTCTGGTGTAGTTGATGTTATGAATTTATATCCATTAATCACGAACATTATCGCTGCGATAATCCCTGCGATATAGTAGATTATGGATACGATGCTATGTATTGTCTCATTGAGTCCACATTTACTTTCACATGCTTTTTTACATGACGTTAATACATCTGCTTTTATGTCTACTAGATCCACTATCCCAAATACTGACCATTTAACTACCTCTACATCATCACTTAATCCCTGACACCACATATCACAGTTCGTTGAATCATCGAGATAGTTAGTCAGTCCACCACACGAGGTACCCCATTTTTCAAGGCAATTTTTTTGAGCAGTTCCAAGTGCATATACCAAATCAGTATATTTTTTAGCTGTATATGGATCAATAAGATGTAGGGGGTTTGAAAATAGCTCCTCTAAAATTTCTAATGGTATAAGACTAGTATAGGTTTCCATACCAGTTGCCTTTATCTCCCCACCATGACATGTGCCCGTACATTCACAGATTATGCGATAAGCAGATACTGCTCCACTACACCAAATCAATAAAATCCCCATCACCAATATTGACTTGTAGAATTTCATCTAATCAAATTCTTTACCTTTCCGACATCTTTAGAAAATTCCTCCTCATCGGGCTTTATCAATCCCTTTAATTTTTCCATCCAAAGATTCGTATTTCCAACAAAGAGGAGAATGTCTTTTTCTTTACCCTTTTCCAAGAATGTAATTCGGATGTATTTACTTCTTAATTTTTCCTCCTCTCTGAAATTTTGTATAGAATCCAGAGGTAGATCCAAGACAAATTCCCCGTGACTTCGAGCCAGTATCCTCTCAGATGTAAGATACAGGCTTAGATCCCTGTGCCCCTTTTTACCAAAGAATTTCCCCTTTTTTCTTGGAAATAAAACGGCCCCTCTATCCAATGTCCTCAGCAATAATTCCTCCCCCTGCATTAATTTCAATGGCTCCTCTTCCTCTGTGATATATTTAAAGATGTAATAACATCCAAATATTGCTATTCCCATGGAGAGCAAGGCCAGAAAGAGGTTTCCGATGATGAACTGATAAATAAAGGCTAAGACTATTATAGCTGCCACTAAACCAAGAAATACCTCATAACCCATTTCCTTTATTCTATCCTGGATCATTTTATTAAGGATTTAAATTTAAAGTTAATAAATATTCTATTTAAATATTTATTATGGTTCTATGTAAAATACCAAACATAATTGGGATTATACTGATGATTCTACTCTTAGAGCAGGGCAGGGTTGGAACTTGTGTAGATTCAGGTATTGTAACTCTTTTTGCAATAGTGACTCTTATTGTCTTGATAGTGGGACTTATCCCTGGTTAGGCATTTTGGGAAATTTTGAGAAATTTTCTATATACCTAATATTTTTAGATTATCCTATTTATATACCTAACAATAATATATTTAATATGCTAAATAAAAAGGGACACTTCACACCGATATCAAGTATGCTCCGAATAATTACGGTTGCACTAATGCTCATATTCTTGGATATGGGGACCAGGGGTACATCAATAGATCCGGGAATGATGAGTATTTTCGCAACAGTAGCCATAATTACAACACTGGCGAGCTTTATACCCATTTAGATTTATGCTCATTCTGAGCTCATTCTGAGATCGACTACATTACAGTGTTGTAGCTAAAAATGCGCTATATGTAGATGCATTTTTTATTATGGATTTTTATTATGGTATACCAGATATATAGCGATTGGTGGAATTCGTTGTGGGTTCGATATACTCTATTTATTAGCAAAAAGGAAATATTCTATCGATGACATCAATTCTGCCAGAAGAAGGAGATACTCCAGAAGGGGTTGAAAAGGAAGTAGTCACAAGAGAAGAGGGTATGAAGATAGATCTAAAAATAGTAGTTATTATCATAGCCTTTATAGCCTTGTTGCTTTTATTGATATTACTCCCGGGGGCTCCGATTGAGGCTTATGGAATAAGCGTTAGACCGGGAACATTTGTTTTATTGATTATACTTGTTTTAGTCGCCTTAATGTTACCTAGGGCTCTGATAAAATTTCTGGAGTACGAAAGGGGTGTTGTGTTCAGATACGGTAGGTTCAACAGGGTTGCTGGTCCAGGCTGGACACTCATATTCCCCATAGTGGAGAAATATGAGAAGGTTGATCTAAGGTTACATGTTTACACCATAGACCCAAAAGAGGTGGTGACAAAGGATAAGGTAAGATTCTTGGTATCACCAGAGGTATTTATGTATGTCTCAAATCCCAGAGATGCCATAATAAATATTAAAGACTATAAAGGGGCTGTTCTTAGTTATATTAATTCTGCTCTAACTCATATCTGTGGTAATTCACCATCAGATTACATTATATCGCACATGGATAGTATATCCCATATGTTGGAGGATTCTGTTCACAAGATATCTACCTATCCCGGAAGAGAATGGGGAATCGTTGTACCGAAGGTTAAGCTAACCATGGTCAGATTTCCGGAGAAGGTTCAATCTGCAATGCACGAAAAGGTAGCTGCCGGACAACTTAAGCTGGCGGCACATGAAAAAGCCGATGCCATTAAGATGGAGATAGATGCCATAAGGGAGGCTGGGGGTAAGCTCACGGACCCAGCCATAACCTATATGTATCTAGAGGCCCTAGATAAAGTTGCAAGGGGTAGGGCAACCAAGATAGTACTGCCATTGGAGATATCCAAGATTGCGGAGACAATAACCAAGAGAACTACTCAGCCTACAAAGGCCAAAATACCTGTAGACATGATCAACTACTACCAGGATGTTATGGATAAATACGAAAAACGTATAAAGGATATAGAGAATAGACTAAAAGAGGGAGAGATAAAACCCGAAGAGATGGAAGAATACAGAAAAGAGATAGAAAAAGAGGAGGAGGACTACACCAAAAAGATCAGAGAGATAAAAAAGAGATTGGGATTGAGAGATTAGACATAACATTAGATATATCTCTATCATCCCTTTATCTTCAGCTCCTCTATTTCAGCTACCAGGTGCATTGAAGGAACCTCCATTGCGGCTTCAGCTAAAACGAGTAATGTCTCCAACCAGTTCATGATTCCCACCATCACAAGTGGTGCTGCTCCCAACGCGAGGAATCCCGCCAATCCAAATCCAGTTTCCATAGTAGAATCTGAAACTAAGCTGAGTAGTGGTGTAGAAGCAATCCCAATTACCGCAAGGATTATTGCCATTAACGGCTGAATAAATATCCAAAGTATTGTCTGTCTTATTATACTCTTTCCGAGCCTCTGTGTAAAATGTATTGAATAGAGAAATATCCCAATAGGAAACAGCATTGTAAATACCAGAATCATGAAGTATCTCATACATATTATAATAAATGGAATACTGGAAAGAATAATTGAAAACAGAAAAATGAATAGCATTGGCCAGAAGGCAAGAAAGGGCATTTTCCATTTAATTGTATTCCACATATGATCCACGCATATTCTTAAGACCTTCAATGCGATTTCCATATTCCCAGAGTTGGTATTAATGATAAAATTCGTGATGTATAAAGAAACATCCAGGAATGCCTGAACTATGGGGATAGTAAAGATAACAAATGCTACGGAAAGAATTAACCTCAGTAAACTTCCCTTTGCCCTCGCCCTCCCCTCTGGAGAACTGGAAATGAACATGAGATATATAGCCAGCAAGAGAAAAGCCAATAGATAAAAGGGTGCAAGGAGCTGAATGAAGAAATTTACCTTGTTATCTATTATCGGATTTACATCCCCATCAGCAAGGATCAACTCTGGATTGCTCTGCTGGAGTATATTGAAAAATTCACTAGGTTGTAGGGCATCTCTCAGGGGGTCAAAGAACGCCTCTCCTATGAAGCCCGTATATAATGCATCTCTAATTATTCCACCCACTACCTCACCCACTACACTGGGCATTCCGTGCCTTAGTGAGGGTCCTATACTATCTGTAAGGAGAGCTATAGCAAATGCCCCCGTAGAGAGTATCATCAATATCGTCAATACCATGATGACCTTTTTACCCTTTGTTACCATTTTCATCCTATTTCATTGTTTCATCTATAACTACCGCCCCTATTGAAAGTGGAGCCGCCTGTAGCACTTCAAATAAAAATACGAGGAAGGCCAGCCAGTCCCCCACTCCCAAGATCATCATCGGTGACCCAATGAAAAAGAACAATGCTGCGATAAGGATATAGAATTCTGGGATATAGGAGGGTATGGAACCAATCACGGTTCCAATGATAACTAAGGCTAAAATCCATGCTATTGGCATGAATGTCCATAGAAATGTCTGCATGAATAAACCCTTTCCAATATGCTTTGTGGGATAAAATAAATAGAGAAAGAAAGCCAATGGCAATAACATTCCAAAGAGAATTACCATTACATGTCTTAGAAGCAACATGATAGTCAAACCAAATAGCAAGGTGGTATGAATGGCAAATAGCTCAACCCCACCGGTTCTGTGGATTAGTGTTAGTTTCCAGAACTTCTCGTATAAACCACCACTGGCTCCCTTTAAAGCACTAATTCCGGCATTAGCACCCATTGATATTAATGCATTGGCAAGATTTTCAGATATTATAAAGAAGACCTTCAATACCCCTGGGGAGAGAGAAATCAAAACCAGGCCTATTATCAGATTAGTTAGCATGCTCTTTGCCTTAGCCCTCCCCCTCATGGAAGAGGAAGCCATGAGGATGTAAAGTGCAAGAATAACTATAGCTAAGATATAGAATGGTGCAATTATCTTAATAAAGAAGAACATTCCGGAGGTTATCTCACTCATTGGAGGATTAGTGGTTAAGAGCAAAGGAAAACTATCAAAGATCTTTTCATAAAAATCTATTACCTGCCATCCAGTCGAGACTATCCAACCCTTGGCTACTAACTTCAATCCCTCAGCTATTGCGACATCAATTATACCTAGTAACGCCCCTCCAGCATTTACCAATGTTGATAGCAGTAAAATCACAACCAATAATGTGAAGATTCTGCTTTTTTTATCCATTTTATTTCATCAAGGTAAAAATTTCTTGAATAGTAAAACCATTACGATTGGAACTAGGATTATTGAAAAATGGGCTACTGCTCCGAAGCCCAGTGTCATTAGATTCGTGGTACCAAGATCTATGGATGTAAAAAACCATGCAAGCATATTGTTAATCCCTGGAACAGGGAAGATATTGAGGCATGTAATCTCTGGATTAGAAACCAGGGTAGTAACTGAGAATGCCTTTGCCACAGAAACCAATGCCAAGGCCATGAATGCCTGGATGAATGTCCATATCAGGAATTGCTCTAATATCGTTTTTCCAATACTTTTTAATTCGGGGATAAAATAAAGGAGAATTCCCAATGGGAATAGGATCATCAATGTGGTGAGGACAATATTCCTCAGGGATATTACCATATAGGGTAACCACGCGAATACATACACCAGCATTAAAGAAACTGCCCCAAGTTCGATGTCTGGTATCATTAACCATGTAGATAAGATGAGCATTCCCCATATCCCACCATTAAGTATCTCCCCAATAAGTTCCAAACTGGTTAGAGAGAAGATACTATCTGTTAAATACCCGGAGATAGAGAATATCAACCATATCAACCTTGATGATAATGATATTAGTACTAATGTAATTATCAGTTTACTTAGTAGAGATTTTGCATTTGCCCTCCCCTCTGGTGATGATGAATACAGAAGTAGATAGAAACCAATGGAGACTATTAACAGGGAATAGACTGGAAATAGTATCTTCAGTAGTATATTCAGGAATGGCAGAATCCCCTCAGTTGGAGGATTGTAGAGGATTACCCTATTAAAATTCTTGACAAAGGACGTTCCATCCTGATAGGCTAACCAGTAACCAATAGGTGCCGCAATAACCAAGCCCCTGATGAGGGGTTTTATTATGAGACTCTCCAGTAGAACCTCAAGCGATTCGAGCTTAATCCCCTTGGCTTCTGCGCTAACTATCATTAATAATATTATTACCAGTGCCAGTGCCATCAAATTCATAAATTTCTTTTTCCTCATGGTAAAAACCCTCTAAAGAATCTTATTATGAATAAGGGTGCTACGGCAAACATCAGGCACCCGACAAGGGGTATTACTGGTATAGTTATACCCCAGCCAACTTTCATGAAATCTTCCCCCAAGCTTATTATGGACTGAACAACGGTTAGAACTATCAGAGCGTTAATAACCTGCAGGAATGTCCATATAATGGTTTGCTCTAACATCGTCCTTCCCAGTGCCTTGGTAAATTCAAAGGAATAGAGGAGTATGGATAATGGAAATAAAACTATGAATACAGAAACGGCAAAGAATCTTATCAGTATGGGGAAGATGAATGCACCCCACACCAGGATCATGAAGAAGAGAAATGTATAGAAACCAAGTTCTATCTCTATGAATGTTGCTATGAAGTGTAACCCCTTTAGACCACTTAGTTCTAATCTTAGATCCAGTGGCGTTGCTCCAATGCTCGTATCCCATGCCTTTGTAAATACACCCTTTGCGGTTGGGGCAAGAATGGATGATGTTAATCCCTCAGAGACCGTCAGTAAGAGATTCATCAACTGGGGTGATACTGAGACGAAGATTAAGCCTACTATTAATTTAGTTAGCATTGACTTTGCTTCTGCCCTTCCCTCCGGAGAGGAGGAAAGAAAGAGGATATAAAAACCAAGAAATGCTATTGCTGGGATATAAAGGGCGAATACAAGTTTTATGACAATAACCATTAGATTGGATAACGTAGTAATGGAGGGATTCATCATCACTATCTCTGAGAGATTCGCTTTGAGTTCATTCAATCCCTCGGTTCCATATGAGGCTGAAAGCCAGATATACAACAACCTCTTGGCAATCCATATTATAATACCCATTCTATTAAACCCAGTCTCATGACTCTCTCCAAATATCTTGGGTATTCTTACTGCAGTTGATATCGACATTGCTACCAATATCAATCCGATCACTATCAAGATCTTAATCCTTGAATTCATTCTCATAATGGTGGTAATAATTTTCTAAGTAACATGAACAGGATTATTGGTCCCAACATTAAGGTAAAACAGGCGGCGAAGTCAAAAAAACTGATAGTAAGTGGCCAAATCCCAAATCCATAGCCCAATAAATCCTCAGGAAGCATTATCATCCCCGTACCTATTGCAACCAGGATTATTGCATAAAATTCCTGCACGAATGTCCATAGCAGGAGTTGCTCTAATAAAGTTCCCCCTAGTTTCTTTGTTGGATCAAAGCAGAGGAAGAAGATGGTGAATGGAAACAACAGTGTGAAGAACATAACCATCAGGTACCTGAAGGCTAAGATGCCATAGACACCAATAAAGAGTGTAATGCTTAACATGAGCATGGGTATTGTTCTTCCGGGTTCTGCCTCTACTTTTAATTTTGATAGAATCTTGTCCAGAGTGCCAAGTACCTTCACTGGCCAGTAACCTTTCATTCCTCTTGTTCCCCAGCTATAATGATGTTTCTTAATTTGACTTATAGAAAATCCAGTCGCATGGGTTACTGTCTCCGTTACTATCTCCCCCAGCGCATTTACTCCATATATGGCCCCCACTGTTAAAAACCAAGATTTCCACATCACCCCAGTATATGTGCCCACAGCATCAGTTACCTCTTCCTCTCCCTGAGTTAGAATATTCTTCGTTACATTCTCTGAGAGTGTAAAGAAGAAGTTAAGTAGATGTGGGGAAATGGTGACTAATATCATGCCAATTATCAATTTGCTGACCATGGATTTCGCCCTTGATCTCCCCTTCGGTGAGGTAGACAGGAAAAGGATATACGCCCCCAATGAAACAAGGGCTAGGACATAGAATGGGATCAGTAGATGAATGAATGAGTATACTGTAGACTTTACCCCTTCATGGAGCGGGTCTGGATTTATCAGGATATATCTGTTTATATTCTCTGAAATGTCTTTGGTTACCGTCCATGTGAATAAGCCAAGGAGGAAAACATAAGCGAATGTTCTGATTCTCTCACCTTTCTCCTCTAGCTCTTCATGAGCAAAATGTTTCCCCCAGTGTTTAATAAAATGCTTTGGATTTTTAAGCACATGCT
>QMZG01000029.1 GCA_003663045.1 Candidatus Altarchaeales archaeon | reverse complement strand
TCCAAATCTTGACGAGGCAAGGGCAATAACGGGTTGTGATGATTGTGATGAAAAAGAGGATGTCTGTGAACAGTTACTGCTTATGGGACCGGAGATAATTGCCCTGAAAATGGGATCGAAGGGAAGCTACATCTGTACTGAAGATGAAAGGATCTCTATTCCTCCCACTAAATTGGATGTAATAGACACAACTGGGGCGGGAGATGTCTTTGATGCATCCTTTATATTTGGGCATTCTAAGGGCTGGGGTCTTAAGAAAATAGGGAGATTCTCTAACACGGCTGCGGCAATAAGCACCACCGGCTTCGGAACCGAAAACTATCCAAATTTGAGGGAGGTTTTGAGTCTGTCAAATTTATCTATCTAAACTCAAAACCAAATCAGAGATTAATGCATAGACAAAAAACAGAAACAGGATGAAGGATATGGCAGATATTGGAAATAACCTGGGGGTAGTGATGCCTTTACTAATGCTATAACCCACAGTTTTTATAGTTCCAGAAATCCCAGACGAATACACCGAGATTATCTGAGAAAATCCCAATATCAATATTAAAGCTATGGTGATGATAACAAGTACATAATGTAGACAATATCCAGTATTTGGATTACTCTCCATTTTACATTCCTTCCGGCAAAAACCCCATAGGAATGGATTTGATTTATTCATTTTTTATTTATTTTTTTTATATTATCATAATTTATATATATTTATAAATATTGTACAAAGTTATATAAAAAATAGATAAAAATAGTGGAAAAATTCAGAAAATAGCTCTTGGTTTCTTCCCCATCACATCCTCAAAGTATGCCCTCAATGGTTCTGCAACAGACCATGACTGAGATATACAGCCCCTTGGTTTATGTGGAGGATCGCCATCAAATATCTCAGATATTGTTCCTATACCAGCCTGTTTAATATGTTTTTCAAATAATGTTTCTAAGAGCCTTTGCATATGCAGCCTTCTTCCATAAACCCGCATATATGTCTTTATATAGGGTCCAAGAAGCCAGGGCCAGACGGTTCCGTTATGGTAGGATTTTTCCCTCTCAGAAAAATCTCCTTTGTATTGTCCTTTGTATCTCCGATCTCCTTTGTTGAGTGTTCTCAATCCATAGGGGGTAAGGAGTTCTCTTTCAACTACATCCAGAATCTTCTTTGAACTGTGATCATCAATAACATTGAAATCCAAGGAAATGGCGATAACCTGATTTGGTCTCAATGAGTTATCATCTAAGCAATCATTTAGATAACGACCATTCCAGTATCTCTCCAGAAAATTTCTCTCAAATTCCTCACATGTCGACCTAACATCAAATTCCTCGTCCTCCATAAGATTTGAAAAGATCTCCATTATCCTCAGTGCATTATACCACAGTGCCTGAATCTCTACCGCATTATCCCTTTCAATTGTATCCATCCAGGTTCCGGATTTATGAATAAGAAAGCCATTTCTTTCCATTTTCTGGTAATTCTTCATAATATCCTTTAATGTCCACCAGTATGTATGAAGAAATGACCTTCCCCTTTCTATCCCAACGTATCTCATATACTGATAGAGCCTGTCTATGAGCCATAGGGAACTATCGAGATCGTTATATTCCGGCTTTCCATCCACAAATCTGCTGGGAATTCCCTTATTGGTGGCATTATTCAGGAAGTGTTCAAATATACGTTCAGCATTGTCAAATTTTCCATTTATAAGGGTCATTCCGGGTAATGAGATCATGGCATCTCTGCCCCATTCGCCAAACCAGTGATAACCCGCAACTATCGTTTTCTTTGAATCCCTCTTAACCACAAAGCTCTCCACATTCATAAGTAGCTCTAAGATTGAAGATCCCATACCGCTACTCAGAATCCTGCCCTTTCCCTCATAGCCACGTTGTAATTCCTTAAATGCGTTTGCGGTTTTATTTTCATCTTCATATCCCAGGGCTATTAGGGTAAATTCGTCTTCCCCTCCGGGCCCGATGTCTACAGAAAAGAAGGCTGGAAAATAAACATCCTCCCTGTAGCTGTCACCCCTTTCATGATCCTTGGAATAGAATATGTCCTTGATCCATCTCGCATCTTGGGGGCTTTCTCTACATTCCGCCTTGTCCGAGTAAACGGTCAGGTATCCGTTCTTGGATTTAATCCCGAGAACATTTTTGGTAAAAATTTTTAATTCAAAATCCAGCGAATTGGCTTTAGTCAGATCATAAATACTTCGAGAATTTACCAATAGATTAACCCTGAATTGAATCCTCTGCATAAGTTTGTTCTTAATCTTATAGAGAACTAATATGCCATTCTTCCCATTTATGGTGTTTATCCTCTTTACTATTTCAGCAGGCTGTGTGTTATAATGAATAGAAACGGGATTATAGCTGAACTCAAATTTATTCAGATACCTCCAACCCTCGGTAATTGTTCCGTCGATAAATTCATTGCTACTCAGTCTCGTTATGCAATTACCAGAATGAATCTCTTCCTCCAATTTCTGAAGATAGATAAACCTGAAAAGATTTTCTGTGGAGGAAACCAGTAGTCCATGATACTTACTTGTGTTTAAACCCAGAATAGTGGATGAGGAATAGCCACCCAAGCCATTTGTTAATAACCACTCCAGGCCTTTACCCCTTTCCAGGTCCAATGCACTGTGTTCGAATGTCGCAAATGGAAATTCTTGAATTGCCTTTTTTGAGATATTCAAGGTCATTCTATCTTAGAGATCACATAATCCGTAAATTCAGACGTCTTCGCATTTCCACCAAGGTCGTATGTCAGTATTTTACCCTCCCTAAAAACCTCAGCTATCGCTTTCTCAATCCTATCTGCCGCTTCATTCTCCCCAAGGTGTCTCAACATCAAAACCCCAGAAAGGATGGTGGCGGTAGGATTCACCTTATCCAGACCAGCATACTTCGGAGCTGAGCCGTGAACGGGTTCAAAGACCGCCAGTTCATCACCGATGTTAGCTCCAGGGGCCACCCCCAAGCCTCCGACTAAACCCGCACAGAGATCAGAGATAATATCACCAAACAGGTTAGGGGCTACAATAACATCATAGAGCTCGGGTTTCTTTACCAACTGCATGCACATATTATCAACGATGCGATTATCAAATTCTATCCCCGGAAATTCCTTGGCAATGTCTCTCGCAGAATCCAGGAAGAGACCATCGGTGGCCTTCATAATATTTGCTTTATGAATTGCCGTAACTTTTTTCCTTCTATTCCTGACCGCATAATCAAAAGCGAATCTAACGATCCTCTCGGAGGCAAATCTCGATATGGGCTTTATGCCGATGGCGGAATCCTCCCTGATCTTTCTTTCACTGAGTTCCTCGATCTTGGAGATTATCTCCCTCACCTCGGGGGTTCCATGATCGAATTCAATTCCAGAATATATATCCTCGGTGTTTTCTCTTATAACTACCAGATCGATATTTTCATATCTGGATGGGATTCCCTCAAATGATTTTGCGGGTCTTACACATGCATAGAGGTTGAGAGTCTGCCGCAGTGAAACATTTACACTTCTGAATCCGGAACCGATTGGTGTGGTAATCGGACCCTTAATCGCCACCTTATTCTTTCTTATACTATCAAAAACATCCTCCGGCAATGGGGTCCCTTCCCTTTCCATTACTATCCCCCCAGCCTCTACCTTCTCAAATTTTATATCTACCCCCGTGGCTTCAACTACCTTGACCATGGCTTCAGTCACTTCTGGTCCTATACCATCCCCAGGGATTAATGTAACGGTGTGCATTTTCTTTTTAATTCTTTTTAATTCTCTTTTTATAATTTAAATCCCCCATGCTTTCGAAAATGAGCCGCTAAACCGCCGCTCTCGAAGATTTTGATCATAATATCTGGTAATTTCTTTACTTCAAGCTTTAGATTTTTGGTCTTATCTATTATAAAACCCCTGCCAAAATCAACCTCTAGTTCATCCCCATCGTCGATCTCCCCCACCCCTTCACATTCTACCACTGGAAGCCCTATGTTTACAGAATTTCTAAAGAAAATCCTTGCAAATGACCTTGCAATTACTGCGGAGATCCCAGCAGCCTTGATGGCTAAGGGAGCCTGTTCTCTTGAAGAGCCACAGCCAAAGTTTCTTCCAGCCACGATGAAATCGCCCTTTGAAATCCTCCGATAAAATTCTGGATCGATATCCTCCATTACATGTTTTCCAAGATCTCCCTCATCCAATGTTTTGAACTTGTATTTCCCGGAGATTATCAGATCTGTGTTGATGTCATCTCCAAACCTGTGAGCTTTCCCATTGAGTTTCATATTAATGATTTAGAATCTATCTTTTTAATAATCTGGAGAAAATAAAAAACACATCTCGGTATTTATGCGTTCCTGATCCTCTCTGCCACTTCATCCAGATCTACCGTAACCTTCTCAAAGCTGCTCTGGGGGAATCCACTCAGGGAATCATTCTTCATGGAAGGAAAAACAGCCACGTGGAGGTGAGATATCCTCCCCCCGCGGATGAAGATACAAACAAAATCCGGGTTTAATGCCTTTTTGATCTTTTTTGCAACAATTTTTACTGCACGAAATAACCTTGATAATTCTTCATCCTCCATCTCATAAAACCTAATTACATGTTTTTTCGGAACCACTAAACAATGACCCTCTGTACATGGATTTACATCTAATATGCCCATAGCGAAATCATCTTCATAGATCTTCCACGATTTTAATTCTCCTCCAATAACCTTACATAATACGCAATCTTCAGATCCCTCCATCTCCATCCCTCTCATAGCTTTTCATTTAAATTGCCATCTCCTTTTCTAATTTCTGTCGCCAGCTTTTGCGTGTTTTCATTTCTTAGAGCTCAATTATCCTACCCACTCCGCCTTCAACGTATTTGTCTGGATACAACCTCTTTATCTCAGATATGTGCTGTGTGCAGTGGCAGGGACAGACCAATTCCAGATCCTTAAGTAAGTCAAATTCCCTGAAACCATGCAAGCCGCCAATTAAGGCATAGACCCTTCCAAACTGCGACGCTGCCCGAAGAATATTTCCCACCCCGGGATGAGAACAGCCGTCAATAACAACCAATCCCCTCTCCGTCTTAACTACGAGAGACTGCTCTATCCCCGAAAGCTCACCCGTAGACCACATGTTTTCATGGATCTCAATGGATTCTTTTATTCGAACTATATTATTGCCTTTTGACCCATATGACTCAGGTACGTAAATCTTTAGGTCTGGTTTCACTTTCAGCAGATCGGGAACCCCCCCAACATGGTCCCAGTGGTCATGCGATATAAAGACTTCATCAATAGACTCGGGTTTAATGTCGAGTTTTTTCATATTATCTAAAAGTGTCCCACCATTAGCACCGGTATCGAAGAGAATTCTTGGCCGATCTTCTACTTCTACGAGACAGGAGAAACCCCAATCGGATCTAAGACCCTTCCTATAGACCTCATTATCGTAGATCAGGGTAATTTTCATTATCATCCATTAATCTATTTAATTAAAACACTATAAATCTACTTAAAGTTCCTGCTCTTCTTGCATTTCCTATCCCTCTATGCAGCTTCCTCATGTAGAATTTCTTTCCCTGATATTGCAACTCTATGAGTTTATTCTCCCTGATCAATCTTTTTATAACATCCCAATCAGAGCGAGCTTTTGATAAAAATTCTTTAACTGCCTCCTCCCTCATCGGATGCACCGATGCAATGCTGAGTAGATCATCCTCAATATTCCCGGTAAATGCAAATGCATTTCCTTCATAACCGATCAGATATTCCACATCGGGTAATCTATTACCAAAAATTTGATAGGCTTTATTAATACTCTGCTCCGATGCAGGCATTATTCCTTTTTCAGCCGGCGGTCTGGTTGGGATGGAAATATAGGCTTTATCTGGTTTTAATTCAGACAAAAAATTAGCTATCGCCATAATCTCCCAATCGTCATCATTAATCCCCCGAATCAACATGGTTTCCGTTGTTAGTTCCCCTCCAAAAATCCTGGCAAATTCGAGCATCCCCTCCAAAATTTTTTCAAGTCTCAAAGACATGTGAGGTCTATTAATTCTATGCCAGATTTTTTCACTTACAGAGTCGATCTTGAAGGAGACCCAATTCGCATTTAGTAGGTCATCTCTAACATCCTCACGCCATATCATGGAGGCATTTGTGATTATGGCGATTTTGATCCCCAGAGGCTTTAAAAGCTCGATCTCCCTTCCCAGGTTAATATCCAGGGTTGGCTCTCCATCTGGGACAAAACTCAGATAGTCTATGGTTTCTTTATTTTTCTCAGCCTCCCTTACCCTTCTCTCAACGTCTTTAACTACCTCCTCGATCTCGTAGAATTTTCTACGATCTATCTGTGTTTTTATCGTGGCTCCAAGCTGGCAGTAAACGCAAGAATAGGTACATATCTTTGGAGGGATGTTGTTTATCCCCAAACTCTTCCCCAATCTCCTGGATGGAACCGGCCCATATGCTTTCATAATCTTCATCATTGTTTCAGTTCTGAAGGGATCCATCTCTCTCCCCCGATGTTTATCTCCTCTCCGCAATAGGGACATTTTCCATCCCTGATTTTGTATTCTATCGTTTCCATCCACCGTCTTTTAATCAATAATCTATTGCAGTTGGGACAATAGGTATTGTTTCTTTCACTGACATTCCCCAGATAAACATACTTCATTCCGGCTGCTTTGGCGATATCATAGGCTTCCTCGAGGGTTTTTAGTGGAGTCTCCGGGATATCCCTAACCCTGTAGGTTGGAAAGAATCTCAAGAAATGGATCGGCGTTTCGTCCCCCAGATTTTCCTTTATCCATTCTACCAGTTCTTTTACCCTTTCCATAGAATCCCCCACCCTGGGAACTATTAGATCTGTTATCTCCAGATGGACCCCATGCTTTTTATATTCCCTTAATGCCCTGTAAATCGGCTCGGTTGACGGAACCGAGGAAAAATCTCTCATAAATCTCTCATCCCCAGAGCCCTTAAAATCAACCGTAGCCGCATCTAAATACCTAGAAATCTTCTTAATTGGCTCCGGGTTTGTATATCCGTTTGTAACCCACGTATTATACAAACCTTCCTCGTGAGCCAATTTAGCGGTATCATATGATAATTCATAGAATATTGTTGGTTCTGTAAATGTATAACTGATACCCTGACATCCAGAGTTCTTTGCCAGTTGGACGATCTCCTCTGGGGCTATTTTTCTACCCTCTATCTCCGATTCCTGGCTTATGATCCAGTTACAGCAGTATTTACATCTCCAATTACAGCCCGGGGTACAGATCGAAAACGTCCATGACCCGGGGGCAAAATTATAACACGGCTTCTTTTCAATTGGATTGGGAGTTGCTGAGTTAATTCTATCATAAACCAGAGAGTAAAGTCTTCCATCTATATTCTTTCTAACTCTGCAGAACCCAGTTTTCCCCTCCGGAATTATACAGTTTCTGGCGCACAGCTCGCATCTTACCTTACTTTCGCCCAATTTTTCATAGAACATTGCTTCCTTCATTACAATTTACCTCCTTTGTTTTTTCGCATATTTCTAATTAGCATGAAATACCCCGTCATTTATGGCGGGGTTGTTTATTTCGTTCCTTTCTTCATCATCCTCAAAAATTCCAAGAACATGGTGTGATACAACCTGTACTTACCTCTAGAAATTTTAACGAGTAACTCCTTTTCCATCAATCTTTCAAACAATTTAGATTGAGATCTTCCAGCTATATCTGAAGGGGTAAATACTTCTTCACCCAATTCAGCTATTTTCAGGAGGGTCTCTCTTTCGGCATCTGTAGCTTTGTTAAAATCATCCTGAAACTTGGTTTTTGTGAGATGGTCGATAATAGAGGGATAAGATTCATTGAATTTCTCCATGTCTATCCTCCCTTGCTTAATCTTGCGTAAAAGGTCACGCATTATAAAAACGATAAAGAATGGGTGCCCTTCAGTTATATTATGTATTCTTTCTATCACGTCATCAGAGATTTTTATCTCTATACCTTCAACCCTTAGCGGTTTTTCTATAACCTCCCTCGTACCGTTCAGATCAAAATTATCTATCTCAAATTTTTCAAATAGCCTAGTGAACGGCTCAGCCAGTTCGTGCATCTCGGGATATAAAAATGTTTGACCAGTAATCACAAACATGTATCTGGCTCCTTGTGCGGAAAGTGCCTGGATATCTGTCCTCAGATCATACAAGCTTCCATCCCATCCCTCAGTAAGAAGGTAGTGAATATCATCTAACATTATAACCCCAATTTCTATACCGTTACTCTCAAGTTTATTCCACAGATTGAGTAATGTTTCCGTGAGATTTACAATACTATATCTCCTATCCCTTCTCTTCAATTCAGGACTAAGAGATAATTTTTCCAGTTTCCATTTTTCCCAGACCCTCGACTCCTCTCTTATGGTTTCTACGATCTTGTCTTTTAAGGGCGTAGAAACAGAATACTGTCTAAACAATGCATCTATCAGAGAGGTGGCAAATATGTCGGCATTAGTGCAAATAGACGGTTTGAGGGGCAATATAACAGAAAATGTGTTTTCCATTTCATTGTGAAGGATATCACTGAATTTGTACAATGTTGATGTCTTCCCAACACCCCAGTTCCCCAATATGACGATATTATCTGGCCTGACTATCTTGGAGTTTATACATTCTTCAACATTTTCTCTAAAGAATCTTAGTAATTCATCTCTATTTGCAAAATATTTTGGATTCACAGCACCTCTCGCATAAAACGGATTTCCTGTCATCTTTGTCATCTTTGTCATCTACAATCTATACCATATTAATTTCGCTTTCCTCAGGCATTTTTTATGTACCAACCTGTGTCTATAAAATACCCCAGTTCCTTTTCTAACAGGTTTACCACAAACCGCACAGGTTTTAATATTTTTCATTGTGGGTTTTTATGGGTGGCATTTTCTATTTTAATTTTCGCATATTTCTGAATAAATTCTATTTAACCAAGAATTCTACAGAAGTGAAAATGGGGCCTTTAAGCGATATTTCCCTGTTCTTTGAGGTGATATATCTCCGAGCACTCTCGGATATAGCGATATTTATATCTGCTGCCGTCTTGGCCATCTTTATCTGAAAGAATCCCCTCCTCTTTTTCTCCCTAACAGAGTCTTCTATCTCAGATGCAAAATAATTAGCAATAGAATCCAGATAGGAAAATTTAACCCTGGCCCCTTTTTTCTTCACTTCCAGTAACCCTTTCTTTAATTTTTCGGGTCTTGAGGGAATTCCATAAATACCCCCTTGATATACATAGATATCATTTAAGGCAGCGGGTCCCAAAAGCCTTGTTCCCTCCTCCTTTTCTAGAATAAAAACCTCAATATCCTTCCCCAAGAATTTTCCCTTATATACCAAGAATCTGCAGGGTGACTCCCTCTCTGCATTTTCTCTCGCCACTTTCGAGATCAGTAATGCCAAACCCCTACCTTCCTCCGTCTCTGGAATTTTATCAATTTTTATTTGATCTGCAATCTCATCATCACTTAGCTCTAAGGCTTTATAGAACTGTGGATACAAAACCTCACGAACATCATCCCAATTTTCTCTTAACATCAGGATCCTCTCCAGACCAAAACCGATATTGAATACCGGATATTCTATACCATAGTTTGACAATGCTACCGGAGAATACATGCCGCAGTCTGCCACCTCGATCCCTCCCGAATAGATCTCAAGTTCCGTTTCTGGTGCATAGTAATTTGAGGTGGCCCTCTTCTTTACAAAATGTATCTCTTTAAAATTCAACCCATCCAGAATTTTCTCGGACAATTTCTTTCCAGAATCTAGGCTGATCTCCGAATCCATTATAACGCAGGATGCGCCATAGTGAGCCCTGAGATGAGTCGCATCTACCTTCTGCTCCCTTCTAAATCTCACGCCGATGGAGAATAACCTCAGGGGTAAATTCTCTTTATGTTGCAATGCCCTCAGGGTGGGAAACCATACTGCGGTCATGTGAGACCTCAATGTCATTTTTTCGGGAATAGGGGTAAGGGTTCTGAATTCTGGAAAAATTTCTATAATCCCAGTCGCCTCTTCTGGTTTGATATCAAGTTTATTAACCATCTCCTCAAAGAGGTCATCTCCCTCAATATCCCCTTCTCTGTATCCCCTCAAAATTTCCTGAAATCTTTCTATATCAATCTTGGAGTTTACCTTCAGAATTCTTTCGATCTTTTCTTTACTTAGACCGATGTCGGGTCTTGGTAATCCAGCCAGGTAATAGCATCGATCCAGGATTACTGGGGCTTCTGGACCATACTGCCAATATACCTCCTCCTCTGGAACAAATATGCTGTTTTCTATTTCATCGAAACCCAAATCCAGAAATATTTTTCTAACCTCCTGGATAAGATCATGAAGTGGATGCGCCCTCCCCTTCCCTCCAACATAATTCCTTTTACTCTCCTCTGGCAAGAGATCTGCCGTCTCTAACCATGCTTTCTCAAAATTCTCCTTAGCCTTTGCCTTAATCTTCTTGGTATCAAATTTCATCGTTTAAGAATTCCCATTAAATTCCCATTATTATATTAGAAAAATGACATTAAAGAGCTCCAATCTTTCCAAAATTCTTTGAAGATTTCATTCCAAAGTTTTTTGTTTTCACTTTGTGA
>QMZG01000028.1 GCA_003663045.1 Candidatus Altarchaeales archaeon | reverse complement strand
TACATATATTTATTGTACATTATAATGTAAAATATTATCATGAAAAAACCAAAAATTAGTGCAGAATCTGGGAGTACGAATGTTAGAGCAGTCGGTAGAATTAGTCTATCTGAAATTCTTGCATTTCAAAACCCCTGGTGGAAGACGGGGAGGGTTGAACCGGAGAGATTGGGGAATTTTAAAAGGGAGTTGTTTGAAAAACTGACAGAGGATTTGAAGAACAAGAAGATAACCTCCATCATCGGTCCCAGGAGAACAGGGAAGACTATCCTGATACACCAGTTGATCCAAAACCTGCTGGATAAGAAAGTCGATCCCGAAAGAATTGTCTACTTACAGTTAGATAATCCTGCCATACTTCATGAAGGTCTGATCTCTGAATTGATGGATTTTACCGCCAATCTAATCACTGAATCGTTGGATGAATTAAAAAAGCCAGTATATATCTTTCTGGATGAGGTGCATAAATTAGAGCGATGGGGTGAACAGGTAAAGCACTGGCAGGATTTGAATTTGAAGATAAAATTCATAGTTTCCGGCTCTTCAGCATCCAGGATACTGAAAGGTTCCGGCGAGTCATTGCTTGGGAGAATAAACCATAACATCCTCCTGCCTTTAAGCTTCAGGGAATTTATCAGAGTAAAATATGATCTGGATGTGAAACCCCTGGATTTAGATGCAGTAAGTATAAAAAGGGAATACCACCGTATGGTTCCGCATCAACAGAAGGTCAAAATAGCGTTGAGGGATTACCTGCACAGGGGAGGTTATCCCGCCCTGATCAATGAAAAGATGGAGGACGTGTTTCAAATCCTCTTGGAATACAAGGACCTGTCTCTACAACGAGACATCTTTGAGCTGGAAGAGGTAAGGGATACAAAAACCCTCAATGAGCTGGTCTTTATTCTTGCAAGTTTAATTGGGAACAGGTTGAGTTATAACAAACTTGGTTCAATCCTCTTGGCAAGGGTGAATACCATAAAAAGATACTTAAGTTTGTTGGAGGATATCTACTTGGTTAAGGAATCTCTCGTGTATAAAAAACCATATTCTTCCGTTCGACAGGAGAGAAAGGTTTTCTTCGTGGATACGGGTTTTGTTAACGCCCTAACCATGACCTATGAATTGAAAGATCTATCGGGGTTGATAGAGAATTCCATCTGCTCTGTCATCTATAGAAAAACATTGGAACAGGAGATAAACCCCATACAGTTTTATTGGGTTGATGGGGAAGAAGTCGATGCCATACTAAAACTGAAAGGAAGATTAATACCCATAGAGGTTAAATACACAAACAGAGTAGATATGACAGATCTGAAAGGTATGCTAAAATTCATGGACAAATTCAAGATAAAGATGGGAATTGTAATTACCAAAGACCTGTTCGAAGAAAGAAAACAGGATAAAAAAGAAATCATCCTCATCCCAGCATGGCTGTTCCTGCTCGGGATCTGATATTTGATCAATGAAAAGAAGGTGATCAAATGAAAGAATTTATCCAGAAATTGGTGGAGGGAAAAAACCTGACTGAGGAAGAATCCAGAAGGGCAATGCAGATGATAATGTCAGGTAAAGCCACAGATGCACAGATTGCCGGCTTTTTAATAGCGCTGAGAATGAAGGGGGAAACCCCGGAGGAGATAGCGGAATTTGCAAGAGTTATGAGGGAATTCTCCCGGAAGATAAAACCAGAGGTTGAACCGTTGGTTGATGTCTGCGGAACTGGGGGTGACAGAATCAACACATTTAATATCTCAACCACTGCAATGTTTATCGTTTCCGCTTCCGGAATTCCAGTTGCTAAGCATGGAAACAGGGCGGTGTCATCAAGATGTGGATCTGCAGATGTCCTTGAAGAACTGGGAATTAACCTGAACCTGGAACCTGAAAAGATCAGGGGGGGGATAGAAAAGATAGGAATTGGGTTTATGTTTGCCCCCTTGCATCACTCCGCAATGAAGTATGTTATGCCCGCTCGAAGGGAATTGGGGGTAAGAACAGTTTTCAATATTCTTGGTCCATTGACAAATCCCGCAAATGCCTCATCTCAGCTGATGGGTGTCTTTGATCCAGATCTCACCGAAAAACTGGCAGAGGTCTTCAGGTTGTTAAAACTTAAAAGTGCAATTGTTGCGTATGGTGAACCTGGTCTGGATGAGCTCTCAACCCTGGGGAAGACGAAGATCTCTGAATTAAAGGATGGGAAGATCAGAACGTATTTCGTAAAGTTAGAGGACTTTGGATTATCTAAGGCTAAAGCAGAAGACATAACTGGCGGAAGTGTAAAGGAGAATGCAAGGATTTTAAGGGATATCCTATCGGGAGAAGAAACCGGGGCCAAGAGGGATATAACCCTGTTAAATTCTGCAGCGGGAATTGTTGTTGGCGGAGTGGCAGATAACCTTAAAGAGGGGTATGAAATAGCAAGAGATGTTCTAGATTCTGGAAAGGCGTATAAAAAATTGGAGGAATTTATAGAATTTGCGAAATGAAATTTAAATTTGAAAATATTGCAGAGGAGAAATTGAAAGAAATTAAGGCGTTAAAGGAAAAGCGCAGTCTGATTTCTGCGATTGAAAAAACCGAAGGGAGTGGCTTAATTCCAGTAATTGCAGAGATAAAGAGGAGAAGCCCCAGCAAGGGAAAGATCAGGGATGTAGATTTAGTAAAAACGGCAAGACAGATGGAGAATGGTGGGGCGTGTGCGATCTCCGTTTTAACTGATAAACACTTTGACGGCTCTCTGGAGGATCTAAAGAGGGTAAAGGAGGCTGTGAAAATCCCCGTTCTTCGCAAAGACTTCATCGTTGATGAATTTCAGATCTATCAGAGCTATGGAGCCGGGGCGGATGCTGTTTTATTAATCGTTTCCCTACTGAGGGAGAAAACTATGGAATTTGTGGAATTGACACATGAACTTGGAATGGAGGCCCTGGTTGAGATTCATAACGAGGATGAACTAGAATTTGCCCTGAATTCCAATGCCAGATTGATCGGGATTAACAACAGAAATTTGAAAACCCTCCAGATAGACTTAGGCACTACAGAATCCCTGACAAAGAAAATTCCAAAAAACAGAATAATAATCAGTGAGAGCGGGATTAATGATAAAGAGGATCTGAGGAGGGTATTAAAGGCCGGAGCAAGTGCGGTCTTGATTGGGACGAGTATAATAAAAGCAGAAAATATCGAAGAGAGGGTGAGGGAGTTTACAGAAAAATGACCAGGGTAAAGATCTGTGGAATAACAAATAAAGAGGATGCACTGATAGCTATAAATTATGGAGCGGATGCGATCGGAGTTATAAATGTTAAAGGGACTCCGAGATTTGTGGACTTAAATAAAGCGAGAGAGATATTCGATGCATTGCCGATCTTTGTTTCTAAGGTCGTGGTTTCGATGCCAGAAAGCATAGAAGAGGCACTTGAGATATCAAAGACAAGGGCCAATTACATCCAACTCCATGGTGATGAACCCCTGGATTTCGTTAGGGAATTGAAAGAAAGAACTAATCTGGGAATAATAAAGAAGATTTCCGTAGATGAGAATTCCTTGGAGAATTCAGAGAGATATTCAAAAATCGTGGATGCAATTTTACTGGATACGAGGGTTAGAGGCTTATCTGGAGGAACCGGGAAGACTCATGACTGGGATATCAGCAGGAAAATTGTGGAATCTATCAGAAAGCCGGTGATTCTTGCAGGTGGTCTGAACCCAAGAAATCTGGAAGAGGCAATAGAAAAGGTAAGGCCATATGCTGTTGACACATCAAGTGGCGTTGAATCCAGACCAGGGAAGAAGGATAAAAGGAAGGTTGAACAATTTATAATGGTCGCAAAAAATGAAACTACCAGATAAACTCGGAAGATTTGATAGATACGGGGGGAAATTCGCCCCAGAGGTGTTGATGCCTGCACTTGAAGAGCTGGAAATGGGATTCGAAAAGTACAGAAAAGATAAAGGATTCCAGAGAGAATTGGACTACTACCTGAGGGAATTTGCCGGAAGACCGACTCCCTTATACTATGCCAAAAATCTAACAGAGAAGATCGGTGGGGCGAAGATCTATCTGAAGAGAGAGGACCTGGTTCACGGTGGTGCTCATAAACTCAATAATACCCTTGGACAGGCCCTATTAGCTAAGAAGATGGGTAAGCAAAGGATAATTGCGGAGACTGGTGCAGGACAGCACGGTGTTGCTACTGCTATTGCAGCAGCAGCACTCGGAATCAGGTGTGAGGTTTATATGGGAACTGAGGATATAGAGAGGCAGAAGCTGAATGTCTTCAGAATGGAATTGATGAACACTAAGGTAATCCCAGTTAAATCTGGTTCTAAAACATTAAAAGACGCGATAAATGAGGCGATGAGGGACTGGTTGACCAATGTAGAAACTACCTATTATCTAATAGGTAGTATTGTGGGTCCACATCCATATCCGATGATGGTTCGAGAGTTCCAGCGCGTGATTGGAAAAGAGACAAAGGAACAGATTCTTGAAAAAGAATCCTCTTTACCAGATGCAGTTGTTGCGTGCGTTGGCGGAGGGAGTAATGCAATAGGGACATTCTATGAATTTTTGGAGGATAAGGTTGAATTAATTGGCGTAGAAGCGGGGGGTAAGGGAATTAAAACAGGGGAGCATGGTGCCTCTCTATGTGCCGGAACCGATGGCGTTTTACACGGGGCCTATTCAAAATTATTGCAGGATAGATATGGGCAGATAAAGACCTCCTATTCGATTGCAGCTGGTCTAGACTATCCGGGAGTTGGACCGGAGCTGAGTTATTTAGTAAAAAAGGGAAGGGTTAAGGTAACATCCGTAACTGATAAGGAAACGTTGGATGCATTTAAACTTCTGAGTCAAACAGAGGGAATCGTTCCCGCACTTGAGTCTGCACATGCAATCCATCATGCGGTAAAAATGGCTGAAAGGATGGAAAAGGATCAGGTAATAGTTGTGAATCTCTCCGGTAGAGGTGATAAGGATGTGTTTGTCGTTGCTGAAGCACTTGGGGTGGAACTATGAAACTCAAAGAAAAATTCTCTGAGCTAAGGAAGAGAGATGAGGGTGCATTAATAGGCTTTGTAACAGCAGGGGATCCGATCCCAGAGTTAACAGTAGATATAGTAAATTCCCTCATCAGGGGTGGCATAGACATTATAGAGTTAGGATTGCCATTCTCGGATCCAATTGCAGACGGTGTAATAATACAGAAGGCCAGCGAAAGATCTCTAAGTGAAGGAATGAATCCAGATCTCTATTTTGAGATAGCAAAGAAGATCGAGGGAATTCCCAAGGTTTGTCTTACCTACTACAATCTTGTCTTACATAGGGGCCTGGAGAATTTTGTCCGAGATTGTCTTAAGTCGGGAATTGATGGTTTAATTGTCCCCGATCTACCGATAGAGGAAGCCACGCCTCTACTGAATGCCTGTGATAAATACAATATCAATTTAATCTTTCTGGTTGCCCCAACAACTACTGAGGAAAGGCTGAAAAAGATTCTCCATGTTTCTAAAGGCTTCCTGTACGTTGTTTCATTATTGGGAGTTACTGGAGCGAGGGAGAAATTGTCGGAGAGTGTAAAACCATTACTAAGCAGAATCAGGAAATCTTCCAGTCAGATTCCATTAGCAGTTGGATTTGGAATCTCAAAAACAGAACATATCAAAGAAGTACTAAGGGCGGGAGCAGATGGTGCAATAGTCGGAAGTGCCTTCGTCAGGATAATCGAGAAAAATCTGGATAACAAGGAGAGAATGTTGTCGGAATTGGAAGAATTCACGAGAGAACTAAAGGAAGCTACAAGATGAAGGTCCTATTTCTGGGAACCGGGGAGGCCTTCGGTGAGAGGGCAAATACCAGTATATTGGTAGATAACAGGCTTTTATTGGACTGCGGCTTAACAACTTTACAGCAATTAATGAAACTGAAATTTGATCTGCACAGGATTTCGGTTGTGTATATATCACACTTCCACGCAGACCATTACTTTGGCTTACCCTCACTGTTTTATGCCTGCAAAGAAGAATCCAGAAAAAATGACCTGGACATCTACACACCAAAAGGGGGGGAGGATTACATTAAGAATCTACTGAGGCTTGCGTATCGGAAGACACTTGGGGACTTTGGATTTAAGATAAATATCCACGAGATTGAAGACGGAGTAACCGACGAATACGAATTTTCCTTCTCTCCAATGAGACATTCTATTCCATGCATGGCTATCTCCATAGAGAAGGATGGAAAAAAGGTAACCTATACCGGTGATGGGATCCCAACCAAAAAGACGGTAGAGATGGTAAGGAATTCTAAGCTTCTGATCTCTGAAGCTTATATGGAGGGCTTCGATACACACTCCTCAATCTTAGAGGCGGCAAGATTCGCCAGAGAATCAGATGTTGAGAGGCTGGCTCTGGTACATATCAGCAGAAAGGAGGATATAGAAGAAAGGGTGAAGGAGGCGAGAAAAATCTTTCCCTCGATAATTGTTCCGGAGGATTTGAGTGTTATAACCTTCTAAACTAAAATAATCATAATGCCAACCATATCAGAGAAAATTCTGGCCGAAAAATCGGGAAAAAAGAGGGTAGAACCCGGGGAGATCATTGAAGCGAGGGTAGACTATGTAATGCTCAATGACGTAACTGGTCTTCCGGCATTTGAGGTATTCAAGGAATTCCAAACGGAACCTTTAACGGACAGGGTCGTGCTGATCCCGGATCACTACGTTCCGAATAAGGATATCGCGTCTGCAGAGCAGGCAAAGGCGATGCGAGAATTTGCAAGGAAATACAAAATCAAAAACTACTTCGAGGTTGGTAGGGGTGGCGTATGTCATCAATTAATGATCGAGGAGGGTTTTGTAGCCCCCGGGAGGCTTATCGTGGGGGCGGACTCGCACACATGCAGTTATGGAGCCTTGGGCTCTTTCGCCACGGGGATAGGATCTACCGAGGCGGCAGCCGTAATGGCGACCGGAAAGCTCTGGTTCAAGGTTCCGGAGACGCAGAAATTCATCGTGGATGGGAAGCTCAATAGATATGTAATGGGGAAGGACATAATCCTGCATATAATTGGCGATATAGGGGTCTCCGGTTCTCTCTACAAGGCAATGGAGTTCTATGGTTCTGTAATCTCTAAATTATCGCTATCCGACAGAATAACCATATCAAATATGGCTATAGAGGCGGGTGGAAAAGCCGGCATCATCCCTCCAGACAAGAAGGTATTTGACTACCTGAATGGAAGGGTTAGAGGGGATTACAGAGAGGTTTATTCCGATCCAGATGCCGTCTACTCAGAAAAATTCGAATATAACGCAGAAGAGATAGTTCCGACGGTTGCAATGCCCTCCCTCCCGGAGAATACTGCCCCCGCGTCGGAGTTGGGGGGTATAGAGATAGATCAGGCTTATCTCGGATCATGCACCAATGGAAGAATCGAGGATCTGAGAATTGCGGCAGAGATCCTGAAGGGAAAGAAAATTCATGAAGATGTTAGAATGATCGTTGTCCCGGCAAGTAAGAGGATATTTGAGCAGGCAGTGGAAGAGGGTTTAATAAAAATCTTTATGGATGCAGATGCCTATGTCTCCGGACCGACGTGTGGGGCATGTCTTGGGGGTTATATGGGCGTTCTTGCCAAGGGCGAGGTTTGCATATCCTCAACCAATAGAAACTTTATAGGAAGGATGGGTCACAAGGATTCGAGGGTTTATTTAGCCAACCCCGCCGTTGTAGCAGCATCTGCTATAACTGGAAGGATTACGGATCCAAATGAATTGTGATAGGTGCAAGAAAAAATTTACCGACATCGGGAAAAAGATGAAGATTCAAAAAAAAATTCGCGGCAGGGTCTGGAAATTTGGAGATGATGTAGATACGGATCAGATAATCCCAGCTCAATATCTCGTAACCGGGGATCCGAAAGAGCTGGGAGAGCATGCCTTTGAGAATGTCAGACCGGGGTTTGCAAGGAAGGTTAAAGAGGGGGATGTCATCGTTGCCGGGAAAAACTTTGGCTGTGGCTCTTCGAGGGAACATGCCCCAAGAGCATTGATCGGGGCTGGAATATCGTGTGTGATTGCGAAATCATTTGCCAGAATCTTCTACAGAAATTCCATAAATATCGGATTGCCGGTTGTTGAGTGCGATGTTGAGGCAGAGGATGGAGATGAAGTAGAAGTGGATTTCGAGAAGGGGATTGTTGAAGTCAATGGAAAGAGATACAGTTTCCCTTCATTACCCTCATTCTTACTGAATCTGATTAATTCTGGGGGTTTAGTCAGCTATGTAAAGAGTAAACTGAGTAAACTAGAGAAAAGATGCTAATAGATGAGGCCCCAATCGCCGAGGGATTCATAGATCTTCTTAAGTCCGAAGGAATTACAGAACTCTACCCTCCACAGAAAGAGCTGATAGAGAGCGGAATTCTGGACGATGGAAAAAATTTAGTGCTATCCACCCCCACCGCTTCTGGAAAAACACTGGCTGCGGAGATCGTCATGATCAAGTCTCTGGAGAGGGGAAAGAATGCCGTTTATGTTGTTCCTTTACGGGCACTGGCGTATGAGAAATTTTTGGAGTTTAGAAGATATGAAAAATTGGGCCATAAGATAAGGTTGGAGATTGGAGACATGGACTCCAGTAAATACAAAAGAATGCTTGACTTTGACATTCTCGTTACCACCGCAGAGAAATGTGATTCCATTTTGAGATCAAGACCGGAATGGTTCAGAGAGATTGGAATCCTGGTAATGGATGAAATACATTTGATAAACACTGATAGGGGACCAGTTTATGAAATTCTGATCTCAAAATTTCAAAGATTATTTCCAGAGATCCAGATTCTGGCTTTATCCGCCACTATTGGAAATCCAGATGAATTAGCGGATTGGCTAAATGCAAAACTTATTCGGTCAGAATGGAGACCAGTAAAACTTACCGAGAAGGTTAAAGTTGGTGATAAATTTGAAGAACTCAAGAGGATCACAAATAAGGAGGTTGCCGATGGTGGACAGATCCTCATCTTTGTAAGTTCCAAGAGGGGTGCCGAGTCAGTGGCTGAAAAACTTGGAGAAGAACTAAGGCTGATAAGAAAGAGAGCAAATGAATTAAATGAATTGAGAAATATACAAAAAGAAATTCTATCTGCTTTAAATCCCCCAACTCGGCAGTGTAAAAGACTTGCATCCTGCGTTGTAAATGGAACTGCTTTCCATCACTCTGGCCTGGTTAATAAACAGAGAACATTGATCGAGAATTCCTTTAAAAAAGGTTTAATCAAGGTTATTATCGCAACACCTACCCTAGCCGCTGGGGTCAATCTTCCTTCCAGAACTGTAGTCATTAGAGACATAAAGAGGTATGAACACGGGAGAATGA
The DNA here is from genome assembly GCA_003663045.1 of Candidatus Altarchaeales archaeon. Classification (GTDB taxonomy): domain Archaea; phylum Altiarchaeota; class Altiarchaeia; order IMC4; family QMZM01; genus QMZG01. Next base: position 1,284 of record QMZG01000028.1, on the reverse strand, counting down.
CATATATTCCCGTCCTGGAATATAAGCAACAGGTGGGTAGGGCAGGAAGGCCAAGATATGATAAAATTGGAAATGCTATAACCCTTGCAAAGACAGATAATGAGAGGGATTTTTTAATGGAAAGGTATATCCTCGGGGAACCAGAACCCATATATTCAAGGCTTGGTGTTATACCTGTGCTACGATTTCATATACTTGCGTCGATAGCATCAAATTTTGCCAATACAGAAGAATCATTGCTGAAATTCTTTAGGTCTACCTTCTTTGGCTATCAATACGGTTCTGAGGAGAGATTCCAAGATTTAATCTTGGATAGTATTGATGAATTAAAAAACTGGAATTTTATATGGTTTAGAGATAAATTTTTATTGCCAACAAAAATAGGGGTGAGAATTTCAGAACTCTACATCGATCCGCAGACCGCTCATAATTATATTTCTTTGCTAAAGAAGGTAGAATCTATGAAGTGGTTTCCATCCTTGGGCCTGTTAGAGATGTTATGCGACTCATTGGAAATGCCCCTGTTATGGGTAAATCGCTGGGAGGAACAGAAACTCTTGGCAGAGATCGAATCTGTAGAGGATGAATTACTTCGTTTGCCCGAGGAGGATTCAAATTTTCTGGAGCGATTCAAAACAGCAAGGGTATTCTATGACTGGATAGATGAGTATTCTGAGGAGGATATACTCAGGAAACACAGGGTTACCCCGGGTTTGTTGAATCAGAAGCTGCAGATTGCAGAATGGTTAGCATATTCTGCATCCGAGATCTCCAAGATTCTGGGACTTAACAGGTCGGTAAAGGAACTGAAAAAATTGGAGATGCGAATCAGACATGGTGTAAAAGAGGAGTTAATCCCACTGGTAATGATAAAAGGGATAGGAAGGGTGAGGGCAAGAAGGCTATGGAATGCTGGATTTAAGAAACCGGGTGATCTAAAAAATGCCTCTGTGAGAAGATTGACTCCATTACTGGGAGAGAGAACTGCCGAGAAGATTAAGATGGAATTGGAATAACTTAATTATGGCATATTTATTATATATCCCCATAATTATTATTAAAATGGCAGATCTCTTTAAATGGCCCAGGATATGGTTCGAGATCTTTTTGAAACCCGAAGAGACCGCAGCCTCTTTGAAGAAGGAAAAACCAAGCTGGATTGATGGGGTGGCTTCTTTTGGATTTTGCAGTTTCTTGATAGGCCTCATAGCTTTTATAATTTCAACAGTCCTCGCCATTCTGCTCGGATTTTCTTTAGGTGCTCCACTTACTACTAAAGTAATG